>JAFOJB010000244.1 GCA_017420455.1 Blautia sp. | reverse complement strand
CGGTGAGGCTGTGAACTGTATCCAGATTCCTGAAAAAATATGCATTTAATAAAAGCAATGGTTGAAAATCAGGAATAATTAGTATATAATGACTTCTGAATCTGATTTACATAAATCAGGGCTCTTTGTAAGAGGAGTAGAAGAAAGGAGTATAAGAATGAAAAAAGGGGTTTCTTTGTCACTTGTGATGGCACTCGTGCTGTCCATCTCAATCCTTGGATATACTTCGGCTTCTTTTGGAGCAGAAGCATACTCTGTATTTGAACTGCAGCAGAAGCTTCGGGACGCAGGCTACACCGTAGGTACCATTGATGGTATATACGGAGCGAAAACGGAAGCGGCGGTCAGGGCTTTTCAGGCAGCTAACGGTCTGATTGCAGATGGAATCGTCGGCCCTGCCACACTTGCAGTGCTTGGGACTGTTTCTCCGCAGGGAGCAGGCCAGCAGAGCACTTCGGCAGGCACGACAAACACCACTCCATCCACAAGCAATTCCGGCATGTCGGCCAACAATGTCATGGAGCTTCAGAAACTGCTTCAGATTGCCGGTTATGACGTGGGTCCGGTGGATGGCATCTATGGAGTGAAAACAGATGCGGCCGTCCGGGCTTTCCAGGGAAGCATGGGACTGAGCGTAGATGGAATTGTCGGACCCGCCACAATGGCGGCTCTGGGCATGATCGGTGCAGCCAGCAGCTATACCCAGCCGAGTCCCGCAGTCACCACGACGGTAGTTCCGACCGTAACCGTAGTTCCGACTGTAGTAACGACTACAGGACTGCTGTATGATATGTCCTTATATAATACCGCAGATATTCAGTGGCTTCTGTACGATGCAGGCTACAACGTAGGTGCCATCGACGGTATTTATGGTGTAAAAACAGAAGCAGCCGTCCGGGCTTTCCAGGAAGCCAGGGGTCTGCGTGTGGATGGAATTGTCGGTCCTGCCACGATGAATGCTCTTCTTCAGATCTGATCAGCGTCCATCCGGTAAAGATATAAAGATATAATAACAAAAATGCACTGCCGGATTCCGGCCAGGGGAGGCTGCAAAGCCTCCCCTTTTTATGTGGAAAGGAGATTTCTGGATTGTATGAAATTACTGATCATCCGGCATGCGGATCCGGATTATGCGATTGATTCTCTGACGGAAAAGGGGTGGCGGGAAGCCGAATACCTTTCGGAGCACCTGGCGAATGTGCCGATCGATCATGTTTATGTTTCCCCCCTTGGACGGGCGAAGGACACAGCGGGACTGACGCTCGGAAAAATCGGGAAAACCGCGGTGGAAAAGGAGTGGCTGCGGGAATTCGACAAGCTGATCGACCGGCCGGATGTAACGACGAAAAAGATGATCGTCTGGGACTGGCTTCCTCAGGACTGGACTGCGGAAGAGAGATTCTTTTCCAGAAATCACTGGTTTGAGAATGAACGTCTGGCCAGGGCGGAAGTAGAAAAAGAATACAGATGGGTCACAGAAAACCTGGATCAGCTCCTGGCTTCCCACGGCTATGTACGGGAGGGAGAAATCTACCGGGCGGTCCGCCCGAACACAGAGACAGTGGCGCTGTTCTGTCATTTCGGCGTACAGTGTGTGATGCTTTCTCATCTGCTCCATTTCTCTCCCATGCTTTTATGGCATGACCTGATGGCGCCGCCTTCCTCTGTGACGACTCTGACTACGGAGGAGCGAAGGGAAGGGACAGCACATTTCCGGCTGAACGGATTCGGTGATATATCCCATCTGACCATGCACGGCGAACCTCCGGCTTTCGCGGGAAGGTTCTGTGAATGCTGGATGAACAAAGAAGAGCGCCACGACTGAAGAAGGATGCTGCAATAACTGCAGGGGGAGAGGAAGACCGATGAAGATATACGAATTAAGGTATTCCGGAACAAATACATATCTGATCGAAGGAGAGAAGGGGCGTATTCTGTTTGATACGGGATGGGCAGGCACGTTTCCGGCCTTCTGCAGGGCAGCGGGAGAGATCGGGATTCCTGTGCAGGAGATGGATTATATTCTGCTCTCACATTTTCATCCGGACCATATGGGAATCGCCCAGGAGATTGCAGAACTCGGGCCGGTTATCGTTGTCATGGAGGTACAATCGGCTTTCATTCACGAATCGGATGCGATCTTCGCAAGAAACAGGAAAGATCATTATATCCCCATCGTGGACGATAAGGTAAGGAGGCTCCCAATGTCTGATGGAAGGGCGTTTCTGAAGGAACTTGGGATCGATGGCGAAATACTCCATACACCGGGGCATAGCGACGACAGCATTTCTCTGTGTCTAGACGATGGCACTTTTTTTGTAGGCGACCTGAACCCTCTTTATGAGCTGGAGCTGCATCAGGGAACAGAGATTGGAAAAACATGGGCAAGGCTCCTTGCGATGCATCCGAAAACCCTGTATTACGGACATGCCAGGAAAGCTGTGCTGGAGAATTGGGAGAACCCCGGGAAGTATGGAGAGGATCAGGAAGCACAAAAGCACCAGAGGACGGAAAAAGATCTGTATGCCCTTACTGTCCGGATCATGAAATATATCGATAAGAAGAACAGCCTGGACCAGATCCGGAGGAAAACAGGGGCGGACAGAACCTTCATAGAGGACGTTGCGAGAATGTACCTGACACATCAGAATGTCGGACCACAGGGCATTCTCGACCGGATCGAAATCAAAAACAGATGATTCCGGTGCAAAAAGACCCTTCAGCGCAAGGATGTCTTTCTGCACTGAAAGTATAGAAAAGGCGCCGGGGAAAATCACAGGGTACCCTGTCCGGTGATTTGTTCTGTGTTTTCTGCAAAATCCTGTACCATCACTCCGTATCCTCCGAGCCGTTCCGGGAAATGTGCCATGCTGTCCGCTTCCGTGATGGGCCGGATGACTCTGCAGGGATTTCCGGCCGCGAAGGAGCCGGCCGGAATATCCTTCGTCACCACGCTTCCGGCACCGATCACGCAGTTTTCGCCTATGGTGACTCCGGGACACACAACCACGTTCGCCCCGATCCAGCAGTCATGTCCGATTTTCACGGGCCTGGCATAGCAGAAATGACCGGGAACACCGTTTTCATCCAGCATGAGATGCCTTTCGGAAGCCAGCATGGGATGCACCGGCGTGACGATCGTCACATTGGGACCGAGATTGCAGTTGTCTCCGATCTCTACGGAAGCGTCATCCTGGATGGTGATATTGAAATTGATAAAGCAGCCCTTTCCGATGCTGGTGTGCACCCCATAGTGAAAGGTCACCGGACCCTGCAGGAAGCTTCCTTCTCCAAGACTTCCCAGGAGACTTCGCAGGATTTCTGCTCTCTTTTCCACCTCATCCTCGTAAGTGCGGTTGTAATCCAGATTCAGATTATGCGCTTTTCTTTTCATCTCCCGGAGCGAAGAGTCTCCCGGAGCAAACAACAGTCCGTTTTTCAGTCTTTTTTCGGCATCCATTTTTCAGCAAGATATCTCCTTTTTATCGTTTCTATGTCCAGATCTGTTTCATGGGTTTCTTCCAGCACTTTTCTGGCCTTGTCCGGATAATTGGTGATGACGGCGTTTACACCGGCAAGGAAACAGACGCGCATCTGCTCTTCTGTATCGATGGTCCATACATTCACGTCGATCCCGTTTTCCCGGCAATTTTTCATATAATCCGGAAGCAGCAGGCTGTAGAAGGCCGGATGCAGAGCGCTGATTCCCAGATTCTTTGCAAACACAGGCATGAGCGTAACAGCTTCGGTATACAGAAAACCGACAGCAGCATGGGGATCGAGCAGATGGATGGTTTCGATGGAAACGCGATTGAAGGAAGAATAGCATACCCTGCCGCTCATACCATATTCCGCAGCCATAGCCATAACCTTCCGCTCAATTCCCCTGTAACGGAACACATTCGTTTTTAATTCGATGTTGATCGTCAGTGCGGTCGGCCTGATCAGCTCAAAAACCTCCCGCATTGTGGGAATCTGATAGCGCCGTTCTCCTCCGAAAGAGGTTCCCCGGGAAAAATCCATTTCCCGAAGCTGCGCCAGGGTGTAATCCTTTACATAGCCTTTTCCGCTGCTTGTTCTTTCCAGACGTTCGTCATGTATGACCACGATCTCCCGGTCCTTTGTCAGATGTATGTCAAGCTCGATCCCGTCCGCGCCAAGCCTTACGGCTGCCTCAAATGCCTCCAGTGTATTTTCCGGCGCATACTCCACAGCACCCCGATGCGCCCAGATTTTTGTTCTTTCCATCTGTTTCCCTTTCTCCATAAAATCGGCTTTTTCAGTATTATATCACGTTTCCCGGAGTTTGCATATTGCGATGAAAAAAAGTAAACGGTCCTCATAAATTCGGGATTTGTGCCTTGAAAACACAGCCGCAAAGAGGAATTTACGGTCAAAAGTTCTTGTTCCGGTATTGCTTCTATGCTATAATTATGAAAAATGACCATATGGAGGTCGGGCCGGGCTGTTCACCCGGAAAATTCTTTTCGTTTTGGGCAAAGAAAGGAGTGTGCTGTATTTATGAAAAAGGCTTTAGCTGCTGCTTTGGGACTGTCGCTTGTCATGTCATCGCTGCCTGCTTACGCCGGAGACTTATCCGTTGTGATGATCGGTGAAGAAACTGCCGCAGATACAGTGTCGCTGGATGACATAAAGCTGGGGACTGTTTATCCGATCGATGGCTACGCATCTATAATGCCCATCGAGTTCTTTTATTACGACTTTTTTGCGCAGTTTGGCGAGAGCGGAGATTATAGCGCAGTTAACAGAGGAGGCTGGAACATGGATGTGGTTGCCAGCTACTCGGACAGCCACATGTCATCTGACAGCTGGCGTTTTACAGACGCAGGCTGGATGGAATCCGGAGATAACGCGCAGTTTGCCTGGCTGGCCATGGATATCACCAACCTGCAGAAAACGCCGGTTGACTTTATTGAAGAGATTTCGGTAAAGGTTACCTACAAAGAGGAATATGAGTTTATTGGCTGGATACGGCAGATCGATACGGATCTTATCGACAAAAGCACCTCCGACCGCGGTGTAAGGCGCAGTGTGGGAAATCCGGAGGATTATCCGAATACCATCGTGCTGAATCCGGGAAAGACGCATGACATTGACATGCTTTATACAGGCCACTATATCATCGGCTGTACACTTCCGAACTATGTGGTCTCAGATACAAAGTCTCCATTGTACCTGGAGATAAATCTTGGCGGAAACGAACTGACCTATAAGATTAATAAATAGGAGTTTTTCAAACCCTGTCAGAAGGAAATGTATGATCATGTTCCTGCCCTTTAAAATGCCGGAGGAAGTGAAGACAGAATGCCATCGTGTGATGGATATTCTGAATGGAAACGGTGGTTAAAAATAGTCAGCAGCACTGCACCTTCAGACTGCTTCTGTACGGTGACGCCGATACGGATGCCTGTACAGAAAAGAAGGCGCAGTGCTGCTCTTATGTTTCACCGGTATCATCATAAGGGATGTGCCGCGGGAACAGGATCCCTGATACATCCGGGATCCTTCCGGCTGTCCCGGAGGGTCCGGATCATTCGCCGAGGCAGTGTTCGAAAAAGAGTCTGAGATCCCGGAACACTTCTTTTCGTTCCGTTTCATTCAGGATCTCGTGTCTGCAGCCTGGATACAGCAGGAGATCCACCTTGCATTTCGTGTTTTCCGCGTATACCCGGAAAGCTTTTCTTACCCCTTTTCCCCAGCCGCCGACAGGATCCTCCTCTCCCGAGGCAAACAGAAGGGGCAGCCCCTCCGGAAGCTTCTTCATGCGCCGGAGATCATGTGCTTTCTGCATTCCGCTGAACATATGATAGAAGGCATTGGGGGTGAAGTGAAACGTATTCCAGGGATTTTTACGAAACTGATCGACGATTTCGGTATCTTTGGTAAGCCAGTCCGAAACCGTTCTCGGGTGGGGGATCCGTTTCAGATAGCTTCCCATCGCGATCTTTTCGAGGAGAGGCGATGCTGTTCCCACCTTGTCGGTCCCCATGGCCTTTGCCAGCAGCTTTCCTGCCGCCAGAGCGGCGGGCGGCTGCCATCCTGTGCCCAGGATGGCGGCTCCGCCAAGGCCCTCTGCAAACCGGGCATCCTCTTCTGTGATATACTGCAGGGCCAGAAATGATCCCATACTGTGGCCGAGGATCAGATACGGGGTATCCGGGAATTCTTCCTGCATCATTTCGCGCAGATGATGGATATCTTTTATCATCCACGCATTTCCGTCCTTGCCGAAATATCCGTGATAAGCATCGGATACCACCGATTCTCCATGTCCCAGGTGATCTTCTCCGACCGCCAGGAAGCCATGTTCTGCAAGGTACTTCGCGAACGCGTCATACCGGTCAATAAATTCTATCATCCCGTGAATGATCTGTACGATCCCGGCAGGTTTTTGCTCCGGGTCCCATCGGATCGCATGAATTTTCGTCCTTCCATCTGCAGAAGGATAATAAAAATGGTTTTTCGTCATGTCGTCTCCTGCTTGAGGAAGCACGCTGCCAGATGTCAGGCAACGATTT
>JAFOJB010000243.1 GCA_017420455.1 Blautia sp. | reverse complement strand
GAAGAAAACGCCCTTCTCGGACCCGCAGCCTACAAAGTGACCCATACCTGTGAAAGCGGAAGAGGCGTCTATTCCTTCTGCATGTGTCCGGGAGGATATGTGGTAAACGCCTCCACCGAGGAAGGACACCTTGCCATCAACGGCATGAGCTACCAGGCAAGGGATTCCGAAAACGCCAACAGCGCCATTATCGTCACAGTACAGCCTTCGGATTTCGGAGGAACCCACCCCCTTTCCGGGATCGCCTGGCAGCGGGAGCTGGAAAAGGCAGCCTGGGCCAGCGCAAAAGGCGCCATCCCCCTGCAGCTTTACCAGGATTTCCGGGAAAACCGGTTCTCCACCGCCCTCGGCGGGATTGCTCCCTGTATCAAGGGAAGCTGGGCGTTCGGGAATCTCCGCCAGGTACTGCCGGAATATCTCTCCCTGTCGATCTGTGAAGGAATCGAAGCCTTTTCCGCGCAGATCGAAGGCTTTAACCGCCCGGACACACTGCTCTGCGGCGTAGAAAGCCGGACCTCCTCCCCGGTGAGGATCCTGAGGGACCAGAATCTGGAATCCGCCGTCCGCGGGATCTACCCCTGCGGGGAAGGCGCCGGCTACGCAGGAGGCATCACCTCCGCCGCCATGGACGGAATCAAAACAGCCCAGGCCATCGCCGCCCGCTACAGATAAAAGGGAAAAGACAGAAGAACCGTCCCTCTGTCTTTCCCTGTTTCTCACCTTGCGGCAGGGTCTGGTTTGTGATAATATAGTTATGTCTACGAGGCGGAACACCTGAAAGGCAGCGGAGAACGCCTGGTGTTTTGTATGAAAGAAAAGATCAGTGATATCCCGAAGGACCAGCGGCCGTATGAGAAGTGCGCGAAATATGGTCCGGAGGCTTTAAGCGACAGTGAACTGCTGGCGGTCATCCTGCGGACGGGGACGAAGGAACGGAACGCCCTGTCCCTGGCGAATCTGCTTCTTACGAAGGCAGACACCTCGGCGTATCCCGGCCTTACCTCGCTCCTTCATTTTTCCATGGCGGAGCTTCGGAACGTGCCGGGCATCGGGGAGGTAAAGGCTGTCCAGCTCAAATGCGTGGGGGAGCTTTCCAGAAGGATCTCCGCCCATCTCGCCCGTCCCGGCATCACCTTCCACGATCCGAAGTCCATCGCGGACTATTTCATGGAGCTTCTGCGCCACCAGGAGCAGGAGCAGCTGTACTCGCTGATGATGGATGCCAGGGGGCACAATCTGGGAGAATGTCTGATCTCCATGGGAACCGTAGACGGAACCATCGCCTCTCCCAGAGAAATCTTCATCGAAGCCCTTCAGAGAAGAGCCGTAGGGTTCGTGCTGGTGCACAACCATCCCTCCGGCAGCCCTGAACCCAGCCAGGTGGACCGGGAACTTACCAGAACTGTCTATCTGGCAGGCAAGCTTCTGAAGATCGACCTTCTGGACCATATCATCATCGGAGATCAGAAATACTACAGTTTTCAGGAACAGGGGTTTTTTTGTGAAGATATCTTTTTTGAGGACATATGGGATCGATTTGGGTAACAGCTCTGTAAAGATCTATTCCCAGATCCGGAGCAAAAACTACCAGGAAAAGAATATGATCGCGGCAAAAGGCCACAGTATTATCGCCGTGGGCGACGATGCCTATGAGATGTTCGAAAAAGCGCCGATGGACATCATGGTAAAGTCGCCGATGGCTTTTGGCATGATCTCGGACCTGGAGCTGCAGGAGATCGTCCTGTACTCCATCCTCAGCCAGGCAGAGCCCATGGTGAAGTTCGGCGCCACCATGTTCTTTTCCGTGCCCCTGGATATGACCGCCATCGAAAGAAGAGCCTATTATCACGTGGCAAACGGCCACTGGCTGCGGCAGAACCGGGTCTATATGGTGGAAAGTCCCTTCGCGGACGCCCTGGCCCTGGGGATCGACCCGGAGCAGAACAAAGGCAGCATGGTGGTGAATATCGGGGATTCCCGCACAGACCTTGCCATCATAAACGACGGAAAGATCATCATGAGCCGCAAGATCCTCATCGGCGGGAAGCAGATGAACGAAGCCATCTGTACCGAGGTGCGCAAGCGCTATCACCTGCAGATCGGCACCCGCACGGGGAAACGCCTGAAGCTGGTGATGGGCCGGCTTTCCGACCAGAAAAAGGACGCCCGCAAGGTGGTGGGGATCGACAGTGTATCCGGGCTGCCCCGGGAGGAGGCGGTCTCCTCCTATGTGGTGAACGCCGGCATCATGAACTGCATGAACGAGCTCGCCTCGGAGATGAAAACCTTCCTGGAAAGGGTGCCGCCCCAGATTTCCTACCAGATCTCGAAGGAAGGGATCTACCTCACCGGCGGCAGCACCCATATTCCCTTTATCGATACGTACCTGGCCAGCTACACCGGCTACACCTTCAATATTTCCGACCTGTATGAAAACTCCACCCTGAAGGGGCTGGAGAAGATCATCCGGGATAAAACGCTGATGAAATGGGCGAAGCCCATAACCCAGAGAAAGCTGTGACTTACAGATGAAAAAGAAGAAACACCGTTTCCGGTTTCACATAAAAAGCAAACATCTGCTCGTGCTGATGACACTGCTCTGCATCAGCTGCATCGTGACCTCCTATGCCTCCGGCAAAAGGAGCGGGAAGCTGGCGGATACCGCGGCCATGATCGTGGTGCCCTTCCAGACCAGCATCGAGCGCATCAGCAGTGTTTTTGAAAACAGCAGGCAGCTCATGCGGGAGAAGCAGGAGCTGGTTTACGAGAACGCGGAGCTGAAGGCGCAGGTAGAAAGTCTCACCGCCGAGAACACCAAGCTGATCAAGGACCAGTCCGAATATCTGAGGCTGAAAAAGCTGTACACCCTGGACCAGGAATACTCGGATTATCCCAAGGTCGCCGCCAGCATCATCTCCAAGGATCCCGGCAACTGGTACAACACCTTCATGATCAACAAGGGAAGCAGGGACGGAATCCGGGTGGACAACAACGTGCTGGCAGGAAAGGGCCTTGTGGGCATTGTCACCCAGGTGGGGGAAACCTTCGCCACGGTCCGGGCCATCATCGACGACAGCAGCAATGTCAGCGGCATGACGGTGGGAACCTCGGACAACCTTGTGGTCCAGGGAGACCTGGAGCTCATCGACCAGGGGCTGCTGCGGTTTTCCCAGCTGTATGACGAAGAAAACAAGGTGACCATCGGCGAACGGGTCGTTACCTCCAATATCAGTGAGAAATATGTAGAAGGCCTGTTCATCGGCTATGTCAACGAGGTGACCTCGGACACCAACAACCTGACAAAAACCGGCACCATTGTCACCCCCGTGGATTTCCGCCATCTGAAGCATGTCTTCGTGATCACCGTAAACAAGAAGGATGTCGTAGAAGGTACCGGCTGGCTGTCAGGAAATACCATGACCGGCGGAAATGACGGAATCAGCGGAAATGCCGGGACCAGCGGTGATGGATCCGGCGGAAATGATGGAACCAGTGAAAATGCCGGGACCAGCGGCGATACCGCAGATCCCCTGGATGCCGGCACATCCCAGGCAAACATCGGAACGGCAGACAGCCTTACGCAGGATACCGGCATGGTGCAGGCAAACATCGGAACGGCAGACAGCCTTATGCAGGATGCCGGCACGTACCAGGCCAGCATCGGAACGGCAGACAGCCTTACGTAGGATACCGGCATGGTGCAGGCAAACAGCAAAATGGCAG
>JAFOJB010000242.1 GCA_017420455.1 Blautia sp. | reverse complement strand
CTGTGTAAAAGTCCTGCCTGCCATTCAGACGTCTTATGGGATTCCTGAAATACAGGCATCTCATAAGATAAGATGGAAAGGACAGGCGGCTTTTATCACAGCCCTGCTTTTCGATGATAATTCCGAGAACAAACGGGCAGGATGACAGGCAGCAGCAATCTGGCAGTTCCGACGCTTCCGGAGGCAGTCTGAGATGCTGCGTTTCAGGAACATGTTCCAGGCTGCTCCCGAGTGGTATTTCGAGATGCTGTTTTTCAGGCTGTCTCGCAGAAATACTCTTTCCGACGACCTTTCTGTATACGCTCATGCTGTAGCTTCGTGCGTCGCAGCTGTGAGAGAATGCGCCTTCCGGAATGCCTTCGTCTGTCCGGCGCTGCGGAGGTGATTTTCAGTCCGCCAGCAGAAACGCCTCGTAGGCTTTCCTGGCCTCGTAGACATCGGCCTTGCTGGTGACCTCCCAGGGGGCGTGCATGCTGAGGACGGCGACGCCGCTGTCGATGACCTGCATTTCGTAGAGCGCTGCGATATAGGCAATGGTTCCGCCGCCGCCCACGTCTACCTTCCCCAGCTCCGCAGTCTGGAAGGCGATATTCTTCTCGTCAAAGACCCTGCGCACGAAGGCAACATACTCTGCATTGGCATCGTTGGAGCCGGATTTTCCCCTGGCGCCGGTAAATTTGTTCAGCACGATCCCGCGGCCAAGATAAGCGGAATTCTTCTTTTCAAAGCAATCGGCATAAGCCGGATCGTATCCTGCGCTTACATCGGAGGAGAGCATCCGGGAATTCTTCAGAGCTTTCCGAAGGGAAAGTCCGTTTGCGCAGCCGCAGGCCTCCAACAGTTCAGCCGTGCTGTTCTCAAAGAACCGGGACTGCATACCGGTAGCGCCGACGCTGCCGATCTCCTCTTTATCCACCAGCAGGCAGCAGCTGGTGCGCTTCGGAGCCTCCACATCCAGCATCGCAAGCAGGGAGGTGTAAGCGCAGACCCTGTCGTCCTGCCCGTAGGCGGCGATCATGCTGCGGTCCAGACCGCAGTCCCTGGCTTTTCCCGCAGGGACGACCTCCAGCTCTGCGGAAAGGAAATCGTCCTCTTCGATCCCGTAGGCATCCTTCAGAAGAGTGAGGATATTCTCCTTCACCGCCTCTTTCTTTTTCTCATCCGGAAGGTCTTTAAGAGGCCTGCTTCCGATCAGGATATCCAGGTTTTCCCCCTCGATCACCTTGGCGGCGGGTTTTTCCAGCTGCTTTGCGGAAAGATGGATCAGAAGATCCGTAATGTAAAGTACTGGATCGTTCTCGTCTTCTCCGATCTTTACCTGCACAAGGGATCCGTCTTTTTTCGCGACAACTCCATGGACAGCCAGAGGAAGGGCTACCCACTGATATTTCTTGACCCCGCCGTAATAATGGGTATCGAGATAGGCAAGATCCGTGTCCTCGTATAAAGGATTCTGCTTGATATCAAGCCTGGGAGAATCGATATGGGCACAAAGGATGTTCATGCCCTTCTCCAGGGGCTCTGTTCCGATCTGAAACAGTGCGATGATCTTTTTCATGCCCACCGTGTACACCTTGTCGCCTGGCTTCAGTGGGGCTGTGACGCTGTCCAGCAGTCTGTAGCCTCTGGCCTCTGCTTCTTCTATAATGCGGGAGACACATTCCCGTTCGGTTTTCCCGTTGTCCAGAAAATCCCTGTAAAGGGAGGCAGTGGCCTCCAGCTTCTCAAGATCCTCCGCTGTGTATGACAGCCATGCATTTCTGCGTTCCATATAGCTTACCGCCTTTCTTTTTTGGTCTGTATTATCATAACACGGAAAAGCTTTTTTTTCCACTGGGATTCTCGGGTGTCTTCCCCCTGTCTTCCCCCTGCCTTGCCCCCTGCCTTGCCCCCTGTCTTCCGAAAATTCCTGCGAATTCTCTGCGTTTTTTG
>JAFOJB010000241.1 GCA_017420455.1 Blautia sp. | reverse complement strand
GGGATCGGAGCATGTGGATCTTGCCATCCTGGAGAATGTGGGCAATCTGGTATGTCCCGCAGAGTTCGACACAGGAGCCGGAAAAAATGCCATGATCCTTTCTGTTCCGGAGGGGGATGATAAGCCGCTTAAATACCCCCTGATGTTTGAGGTTTGTGATGTCGTACTGATCAATAAGACGGATGTGATGCCGTATTTTGATTTTGACATGGACAGATGCAGGGAAAACATCGCCCTGCGGAATCCCGGCGCGAAGGTGATTCCTGTCAGCGCGAAAACCGGTGAAGGGATCGAAGAGTGGACAGACTGGCTGTCCGGACAAACGGATTTATGGAATGGCAAAGAATAAGAAAGAGCAGAGATTAAGAAAGGGCAAAGAATAAGAAAAAAGAATAAGAAAAAGCAAATAAGAAAAAGCAAATAAGAAAGAGAGGATAAGCGTATGGGAGGAAAAAATCCGGACTATCCGCTCCGTCCGGAATATGTGGATGTAAGCGGCCCGATGAAGGAGCCGATTGCTGCCCTGGGAAAGCTGATCACGGACCGGATTCCCATCAAACTGGGGCTGGCGAAGGTGACAAAGGACGATCCGGAATACTGGGCCGTCCGGATCTTATGTTATGACGATGAGAACCTGGCCCGGTTTGTCATAGACAATTTCAAATCGATCCGCAGACCGAAGACCTTTGCGCAGCTGAAGGCTTCCTCCGGTTTATCGGACGAAGCCCTGACAGAAATCCTGGATAAACTGTCTTATACAGGTCTTCTGGAGTATAACTGGGAGAACGAAAAAAAAGAGAAGCAATGGGTCCTGCCCATGTTTGTGCCGGGTTCCGGGGAGTTTTCCAACATGAATCTGGACCTGATCGGGGAACATCCGGAGCTGGGCATGTTTTTCGAGCATATGACCAGGCTGCCGCTGGAAAAGGTAACGCCTATGGTACCTCCGGGAGGAGCGGGCATCGGTATGCATGTGATCCCGGTACAGAAGGAAGTGGACATGTGCAATGAGGCCATTGGCATCGAGAAGATATCCCACTGGCTGGATAAATATGAGGGGAAATATGCCGCTTCCCCATGCTCCTGCCGCAGGAGCCGCCTGACCTACGACGAGGGGTGCGGAGATGATTTCAACGACTGGTGCATTGCCGTCGGCGATATGGCGGACTATGTGGTACAGACCAATAAGGGCGGGCGGTACATCACGAAAGAGGAAGCACTGGAAATCTTTCGCAAAGGAGAAGAAAACGGCTTCGTTCATCAGATAACGAATATCGATGGAGAGGATAAGATCTTCGCCATCTGCAACTGCAATGTGAACGTCTGTTATGCGCTCAGAACATCCCAGCTGTTTAATACGCCGAATATGTCCCGGAGCGCTTATGTGGCGCATATTGACGCGCAGAAATGCGTAGCCTGCGGCAGATGTGTCGAGGTATGTCCCGCCGGAGCCGTAACCCTTGGCCAGAAGCTTTGCAGAAAGAACGGGGAGCCGGTGAAATATCCGAAAGCCCTGCTTCCCTCCGACAAGCCCTGGAGCCAGGCGGACTGGGACTGGGATTACCGTGACAATAACCGCATCGAGACCCATGAGACCGGTACCGCTCCCTGTAAGACAGCATGTCCGGCGCACATTGCGATCCAGGGTTACCTGAAGCTGGCAGCCCAGGGAAGATATACGGATGCTCTTGCACTGATCAAGAAGAATAATCCTCTGCCGGCCATCTGCGGCCATATCTGCAACCGCCGCTGTGAAGATGCCTGTACCAGGGGAACCATTGATCAGGCAGTTGCCATCGATGAAGTAAAGAAATATATTGCCATGCAGGACCTGAACAAGGAGACCCGCTTCATTCCCAGGAAGGTGATCCCTAAGGTAGAGGGAACGTTCGGGGAAAAGATTGCGATCATCGGTGCCGGACCCGCAGGTCTTTCCTGCGCTTACTATCTGGCCGAGAAGGGGTATTCCCCCACAGTCTTTGACCGCAATGAAAAACCGGGAGGTATGCTGGTCTATGGTATTCCTACCTACAAACTGGAGAAGGACGTCATTGCCGCAGAAATCGACATTATCAGGGAAATGGGCGTGGAATTCCGCTGCAACGTAGAAGTAGGCAGGGATATCACCCTGGATGAGCTCCGGCAGGAAGGATTTAAGGCTTTCTACATTGCCATAGGCTGTCAGGGCGGCAGGGCTGTTGGTGTTCCCGGAGAGGACGCTGCCGGGGTAGTGAGTGCAGTGGAATTTTTAAGAGAAATCAATGCCCACGAATATTTTGACCGTCAGGGGGATGTAGTTGTGGTCGGCGGAGGCAATGTGGCCATTGACTGCTCCCGCAGCGCAGTCCGTGTCGGCGCGGGCAAGGTTTACCAGTACTCACTGGAAACCAGGGATATCATGCCGGCTTCGGAGGAGGAGATCGAGGAAGCCCTGTCTGATGGCGTCATCCTGGAAGGCGGGTGGGGACCGAAGGAGATCCTGAAGGATGCAGCCGGTTCGGTATCCGGGATCGTGTTTAAGCGGTGTATCAGAGTGAAGGATGAGGAGGGGCGGTTTAATCCTGCCTATGATGAAGAGGATACGGTGACGATCCCCTGCCGTCATATTGTCCTTGCGGTAGGCCAGTCCATTGTCTGGGGTGATCTTCTGAAGGGAAGCAAGGTAGAACTGGGACGGGGCAATGGCGCTCTGTGTGATCCTGTGACGTATCAGACTGCCCAGGAGGATATTTTCGTGGGAGGGGATGTATATACCGGACCGAAGTTCGTGATCGATGCCATTGCTGCCGGTAAAGAGGCTGCAATCTCCCTGCACCGTTATGTGCAGCCGCACACATCTCTGACGATCGGCCGGAACCCGAACCATTATGTAGAACTGAACAAGGAGGATATCCTTGTAGAGAACTATGACAACAGCTCCCGCCAGTATCCCGGCAGGATCCCGGAGCATGCACGTTCCTTCCGGGACGACAGGAACGTTTTTACCGAAGAGCAGGTAAAAACAGAAACTGCCCGATGCCTGTCCTGCGGCGCTTCCATTGTGGACGAGAATCAGTGCGTGGGCTGCGGTCTGTGCACGACGCGCTGTGAATTTGACGCCATTCATCTGCACCGGGACAATCCGGAGTGTTCGACCATGAGAAAGAGTGAGGATAAACTGAAATATATCCTTCCCTATGGGGCAAAGCAGGCCATCAAGGTTCGTCTGAAAAAGAAGACGACACCGGATTACAGGTGACTTCATGCATGAGCTGAGTGTGGTTTTTTACATCATTGACGCTGTGAAGGAGGCTGCCGTCGAAAACCGGGTATCTATGGTTTCCCGGGTCACCTTGCAGCTGGGAGAAGTGTCCACAGTGATCCCGTCGTATCTGACGGATTGCTGGAACTGGGCAAGACAGAAGCATGACCTGATAAAAGATGCGGAGCTCGACATAGAGCTGCTCCGGGCAGTGCCCTATTGTGATGACTGTAAAAAGATATATCCCACGATTCCGTATGGAAAAACCTGTCCCTGTTGTAAAGGTTCC
>JAFOJB010000240.1 GCA_017420455.1 Blautia sp. | reverse complement strand
CCATCTGCTACAATCTGGCCTTCATCATCCTGGGAACCGCCATTGCGGTGGCACTGGCCATATTGCTGAACGAGGTGAGGAGCAAAGGCTTCTCCAAATTTTACCAGAGCATGCTCCTGATCCCGTTCCTGATCAGCTGGGTTCTGGCAAGCTACCTGGCCTACGCCTTCCTGGCACAGGACGTCGGCCTGATCAACGCGGTGCTGAATTTCTTCGGCAAGGAAGACATCGCCTGGTATTCCACCCAGACCTACTGGCCCTTCATCCTGTTCTTTGTCTATATCTGGAAGAGCGTCGGATACATGCTGATCATCTACTATTCCAGCATCGTCAGCATCAGCGCGGATTATTATGAGGCAGCCACCATCGACGGCGCTACAAAATGGCAGCAGATCAAATCCATTACGCTGCCGCTGATCAAATCCACCGTCGTCACCATGACGATCCTGAACCTGGGACGTATCGCCAACTCCGATTTCGGTCTGTTCTACCAGATCCCCAGGAATTCCGGAGCCCTCTACGGTGTGACTCAGACCATCGATGTCTATGTGTACAACGCATTGATGAACAACAACGATTTTGCCATGTCTGCTGCAGCAGCCGTTTTCCAGTCCGTAGTCGGTTTTGTATTCATCCTGATCGCCAACGCGGTAGTGAAACGCTTCAGCAAACAGGATGCATTATTCTAAGGAAGGAGGAGTACGAGTATGTTAAGCAAAGATGGAAAAAAATGGCAGATCATCTCCCATACAGTCCTTATGATCTTTTCCCTGTGTGCCCTGATCCCCTTCCTGCTTCTTCTGTCGGCGTCCTTCAGCGACGAGAATTCCGTTATGACATTGGGCTATTCCATCATCCCGCATAAGTTCAGCATGGATGCCTACGCCTACATCGCGACCCGCTGGGCGGATATCGGAAGAAGCTACCTGATGACTATCCTGGTGACAGTGGTAGGAACCGGACTCAGCATGATCATCACCAGTATGTTTGCCTACACTCTTTCCATGAATTTTATCCCCGGCGTGAAGCTTCTGAACTTCCTTTGCATCTTCACCATGCTGTTCTCCGGCGGTGTTGTAGGAAGCTATTATATCTGGAGTAATGTGTTCCACATCCGGAATACCATCTGGGCACTGATCCTGCCGAACCTGATGATGAACGCCTTCAATGTCATCCTGGTGAAAAACTACTATCTGAACAGTGTGCCCGCCGCTCTTCGTGAGGCAGCCAGGATCGACGGCTGCAGCGAATTCGGGATCTTCTGGAAGATCGTCATGCCGCTGTCCATCCCCATCAACGCCACCATCGGCCTGATGACCGGTCTTGCCTACTGGAACGACTGGACCAATGGTCTGTATTACCTGACAGAAAGAGGCGGAAGCCAGTACTTCACCATTCAGCTGATGCTGAACCGGATCAGCCAGAATATCACCTGGCTGGCCAGCGCAGCCCAGGGCTCCGGCGTTTCCACAGGAAGCGTCCCGACCACGACCTCCCGTATGGCGATCGGTGTGATCGGCCTTCTGCCCATCCTGATCGCGTATCCCTTCCTGCAGAAGTATTTTGTAAAGGGTATTACCGTCGGAGCTGTAAAAGAATAAGATTGATAAGGAAGCGTTCTGATCTGCGTTTCCATAAAAACGAAGCAGGGGATAACGCAGGAGAAGGAACCTTCTGAGTTATCCCCTTGCTTTTCGTTTACATCGACGATTGACGGCGCTGCGTGCCAGCGGCACGCTTAAGCGCATGACCGGGCCGGGAGGCGGGACCAGCGCAGGCAGGGCAGATTCAGACGCGCCAGATGAAAAGGTTAAATTTACGTCAGACAGAAACATGTGTAAATAAAAGGAGACAGAGATGGAGACGATCGTAAAAACAAATTATGGGACAGTGGAAGGATTCGAGGAAGACGGCCTTCTGAAATATCTGGGCATCCCCTATGCGATGCCGATCGACGGCGAGCGCCGCTGGAAGAGGGCAGTGGAGTGTGAAAAATGGGAAGGCGTCCGTCCGGCAAAGGCCTACGGACCGGCTGCCTGGCAGGAAGACATGGGAATCTACAAAGGGGGAGACGACTGCCTGTCCGTCAATGTGGTCCGCCCTCTTTCCGGAGAAAATCTTCCGGTATTTGTCTGGATCCACGGCGGCGGCTATATGGCGGGGTGCGCCGATGATGTCATGTACCACGGAGAGTCCTTCGCCAGGGACGGTCTGGTCTATGTGAATTTCCAGTACCGTCTGAATGTCCCGGGCTTTTATGAATTCTGTACGTACCCGGGCTGTGAAAAGGTGGAGACAAACCGGGGATTGTCAGATATGATCATGGCCCTGAAATGGATCCACGAGAACATCGCCGCTTTCGGCGGCGATCCGCAGAAGGTCACGATCGCCGGCGAATCCGCGGGAGGAGCGGCCGTTGTGACGCTGATGGCTGTTCCCTCCGTGAAAGGATATTTTCAGCAGGTTATTGCGGAGAGCGCTCTCTGCAACTGTGTGATGACACCTCAGATGCAGCGGAAGAACATCGACATGTTCCTGGAAGGAATGGGATGGAGCAAAGAAGGGATCTATGAAAAGCTCCTGAAGGCAGATCCCTTTGACCTGGTAAAAGGCGCCAGGTATCAGGAAAAGGTCCATCAGTACCGTTATCCCGGAATTCTGGAGCCCGGTCCTGTGATCGACGATCTTCTGCCGGAGCGTCCCCTGGATGCCATAAAGAAGGGAAGCGCCGAAGGCGTGAAGCTGATCATCGGCAATAATCTCCATGAGGGAACCATGTTTGTCCGTCCGGAGGATACGGGCTTTCCGAACTCCTGGGAAATGGTAAAACAGATGCTGGAGAACAATGGATACGGAGATCGTTTTGAGATGGTAAAAGCCTATTATGACGATCCTTCGAAAACCGATAAATACGGAGAACCTTTTGTCCATTTCTGCACAGATTATGTGTGGGAAATGCCGTCCATAAAGGCGGCCCTTTTCCAGAGCAGCCACGCGGATACCTGGATGTACCGTTTTGAGTTCATGACCCGGTTCGCAAAGGATACCGGGATGCTGGTGACCCATGCGTTCGAGCTTCCCTGTGTATTTGGCGTAAAGGAGCATGAATTCAGCAGAGTGTTTTTTGATGGGGAGACAGAGGAGGACGCGGACCGGATCATCCGGGACCTGCATGAGCCCTGGGTCCGCTTTACGAAATGCGGCGATCCGGATCCGGAAAACTGGCCTCAGTTTCAGGGAGAAATACCTCCTGTCCGGATTTTCGACCGCCTGACCCGGACCGAGCGCCTGGACAGAAGGGAACTGATGAAGGTATGGGATGATATGCGCTTTTATGAAGCGTAGAGATGCATGCGCGGAAACGCGGATCGGACAGGGGAGTACATTTCTCTCCTGTCTGTTTTTTGTGCGATAAAGCCGCCAGGTACGCGCCGTACCTGCACGGGCGCACACCTGGCGGCGAACAGGCATCGAAGGGCGTGCCCTGAGATGAGCGATGTCGCGGATCGGTTGTTCACAGAAAAAACACAGAATTTTGTAAATTGCGTCACAAATAAGGTCTATCTTCTTTAATCGAAAAGACAATAAGGATTGAGACAGTTACTTCCGGATCAATCCTGAGGGTTCCGGGAGGAATATTTCCGGGAAACAAAGAAAAGAAAGAAGGCCAAAGATCATGAAAAAAACTACTGGGATGTTGACAAAAAAGGCAGGCCGGACCGTATGCGGACTGCTGGCGGCAGGTTTGCTGGCCGCAGCGGCAATGCCGATGCAGGCTGCTGCAGGTGAGGAAGAAGTTCAGCCGGAGATGGTTACGGAAGCTGAAACGGGGATAGTAACGTTCAGTACGGATTATCCCGGGGTTACTGTCAAACCCGGTGGAACCTCGACGTTTACTCTTTATATCACAAATACCGGCTCGGAAGAGACCACT
>JAFOJB010000239.1 GCA_017420455.1 Blautia sp. | reverse complement strand
CATGTCAAGCTCTTTCATCAGGGATGTCAGTCTTTCTTTTACACAGATAACTGTTGCGACGGTAAGGATATCATCGATCATTCCGCATAATTTATCCGGCCTGTTCTCCATGGCGTTCAGTTCTTCATAACGTCTTTTGACACCCTTGCGAAAATACGTCTTATTCAGCAAAGCAACGGCATTTTCCACGTGCCAGACTACGCCTCCGGCCTGCCTGCGGACATCATCCATTTCCTCCGCGATCATAGCCTTTGCATAACAGCATTGTGCTTCTTTCAGTTCGTTTTCTGCTTTCTGATAATCTTCTTCTCCAAATGGTTCCCTTATTTTGTTTAATACCTGTTCCCGCAGTTTTTCAAGTTCTGTCCTGTATTGTTCATCAGCACAGTACACGATCCTGGAATCCATGAGTTTTGAAATATGGGGATGGGTAAAGCAGGCATCATTCCGAAGGTTTTCCCAGCTTGTACAATAAATATCATGTCCTACGCCCAGGTCTTCCTGAATAAAGGCAGTTCCTAACTGCCAGCCGCGGTCGTCGTTGATCAGGATCAGCAGATCCAGATCAGACAGCGGATGAATATCGCCTGTCTGGAATGAACCATATATTCCAATCAGCGCCACCGCGCCCGGACACATGGTTTTTTCTTTTTCCAGAACAGCTTCTATGATTTTTTCATTTCTGTTTTCCGGCACATACATATAAACTTCCCTCCGACTTCTTCGAGATCCTGGTCTTATAATCAGACTTCTCCGATGACATTGAGGTTACACTGGTTTTCCTTTTTATAGAATACAAAAAGAGAACTGCCCTGGCAAGAGGCAGTCCTCAAAATCTATTCAAAAACCCTGGCCGTCGTTACAGTACAGTCAATCTGAAGGTATTCCGTTCGGAGCCGTCCCGTCAGGAGAAAATCCATCCGGTGCCGTCCCATCCGGGGCCATTCCAACATGAACCATCCCGTCAGGCGCCATCCCATCAGGCTCCCCTCCATCCGGAGCCGTTCCATCCGGAGTTCTTCCATCCGGAGCTCTTCCATCCGGAGCTATTCCATTCGGACTCCTTCCATCCGGAACCGTCCTGTCCGGAGCTATTCTATCCAGAGCAGTTCCATCTGAATTCATTCTATCCAGAGCCGTTCCATCTGGAGCTGCTCGATCCGAAACCGTCCCGTCAGAAGATGGTTCGTCAGGTGCATCCCCATCCGGAGCCATCCGATCCGATCCCATAACAGGCATCGTATTGCCCTGCATTTCCTGTATTTCCTTTTCACTGCCGGACGAAGGAATATCCGGAGCCTGTTCCCTTCCGTCCTGATCGGGCAGTTCCCTTTCCGGCTGTTCCCATATCAGTCTGACACCATCCGGTACCTCTTCGTGTCCTTTGTTCCATACTTCTACTCTTTCATTCAACATGGTTTCCAGACGAGATTCCTGGCGGAACATGCTGTCCACATGCATTTCTACTTCTGATCCTTCCGTGGATATGGTTCCCTTTTCTTCCAGAAGATCCAATGTTTTCGCCACGGCCGGGCCAAGCTTTTTTCCTTTTACCTCTTTTTCCACTGCTGCAGCAAACTCGGCTCCTTCTTCCCCTGCCGGTTTTACGGAAAGAACCGTATCAAATATATTCACACGATAGGTAATATCTGCACCGGATCCGATTTCTACAGTGGTAACCGGATAAAATGCCGCAGCCACACCGGTTCCGGTTCCAAGGACACAGACCAGCAATGCAGCAGCTGCAACAGATGCGTGGCGCTTAAGCAGGCTGCCGAATCCCGGCTTACCGGATGACGATTTATTCGAAACTTTCCGGGCTTCTGCTTCCAGTATCTCTATTTCTTTCTGTTCAAGCTCCAGTACCTCACCGACTTTGTAATTCTGATCCGGCAGAATCCGGACGATGCCGTCATGGAAGAGGACAGCTGCTTTTTTGTCCTTTAATTGCAGAACAACTGCTTTCATCCCTCCTGCCTCCTTTCATTAATCTCCGCACGGATATATCCCAGGTATTCTTCCAATCCAGGATAATCTCCATCCAGGATCAGCGCCGATGTGATCAGGTATTTTCGATAGCGGTCAATAAGTTTCCTGGAGCTTTTAAAACGGCTCAGCATCTCCCGGATCGGAAGGGATCTGTTTTTTCTGAGTTTGGATATAAGCGGGGGCGGTGGTGTAAAAAGGGCAGCGGTGAGCCCCGCGCATGCGCTTCTCGTTTTCGCGGCTTTGGGAGAGCATTCAGCCAGATCAAAAAAGGAAATCCCGTAACCGGAAAGCTCCTCCTGCAGAGCCTCGATCTCGTCCTTCAGAGAGTTCTCTTCTGAAACACCCAGATGTCCCCGAACCTCCATCTGAAGGGAAAAGTCCGGATCCTCTTCGCACACATCCCCATCGAAAACCTCGGGCCGCACCGCAATTTCAGACTTTTCCCATGCGCTGCTTCTGTACCAGTCTGTCAGTCGGCTCCGGATCACAAGAGCAGCATAAGGCCAGAAATCCCCTTTGCTTTCGTCATAACTGTCCAGTGCCGAGGAAACAGCCCGAAGTGCAATGGACCATTCCTCGTCACTGTCAGTAATGGGGGAATTCTTTATACGGGATGTGATCCTCATAATATACTTTTGTGAATCCTTCAGGAATTCATTCCTTTTTTTCAGGTTTTTTCCGGCTTCTATAGCTGCCTTGTTGTCTGATTCCGTCCCCATAGATCTTTCATCCTCTGTTCAGCCAGCTGCATATGCTGAAGAAAAACGCTGATTCATCAGTGTTTTCTCAGCCATTCACTGCGGTTCCGTTGATATATAATGTAAATCCGTTGAAATTGATGCTGGAAAGATCACCTTCGAAGGAAGTGATATAACTGTCTCCGGTCAGTGTCCAGATGCTTCCTTCTTCAAGATTTACGCTGACCTTCCCGTCAGACGCGGCGGCGTTGATGGCACCGGTATAATCGGAGCCGTCTGTCATCGAAAGCTTCAGGGAGGAAGCTTCATCTACGATAATATTTCCCTTTGCGCTCTGGGAGGACATAATGACGGTCGCATTTCCTCCGTTGCTGCCCTGTTTTCCCCAGGAATCCTGGGACAGGATCATAAAATCGCTGCTGTCCTGCGCATATGTAAAGTCCACATCCGAAAGGCTGATTTCTGTCGTCACATTTGTGACATGGAACATGGCGCCGGTTCCGCCTGTCATACTTCCTCCGGACATGCTGAAGGACGAATTTCCTTCTGCGGCGTCACCGGACATGGACTGATAGATCAGAACGTTCGTTTTGACGGTTGACTGTCCGTTCAGGGTGGCATTATTGCCGGTAATGTCGACATTGTTCAAAGCAACCGAATTGCCTCCCTCGATGACCACTGCTTCCGAATTGGCGGCTGAAAGCACCGCATCTGATACGGAAATATCTGCAGTGGAATAGATGGCGGGAGAGCCGACACCTTCAGCTGAATAAGATCCCTGCGACACTGTCACTGTTCCGCCGCCGCGATCTGAACGAATGGCCGCGGATGAGTTGCCGGAGGTATTAACGGTCAGATTCGTGGCATTCATTGCGGCACCGCCGGTGGTCATGAGGCCGCCGGAATTATTGCCGGTTGTGGTGATGGTGGAATCTGAGATATCTACAGTGGTTCCGGTGCCATAGCTGAAAACGCCATTCGCATGAGTACCGTCGGTGTTGACAGTCACGTTGGAGATCGTCACATTTGCCTGGTTATTTGCCAGAATCGCAGCGTTGATCCCATAGAAATCAGCACTTTCTCCGCTGCTGTCCCCGTTTTTTTCCACACTTGCATTGGAAATCGTCACGGTTTTCCCGTCTACAAGAACTGCATTCTGATCTGCAGCAGTTGACGTAAAAGCACTGCCATCCGTATCTTCCGTCACATTATTGGCAGTATCATAGGAAGAAGGGGCGGAGGAGCCTCCCGGTCCCCCCTGTCCTCCCGGTATCTGGCCGTTCGGTGCTGTCATCTGGCCGTTCTGCTCCGGCACCCGGCTGTTCGGGGCCTGCATCTGTCCGTTCTGCTCCGGCATCCGGCCGTCCGGAGCCTGCATCTGACCGTCTGGAGCCTGCATCTGGCCGTCCGGAGCCTGCATCTGACCGTTCTGTTCCGGCATCCGGCGGCCGTTATCCTGACTCCCCTGCTCACCGGACGGTAAGGCGGGAGGTGTTATCCCGTTCTCTGTATTTCCCTGAGCGTCAGACGGCAGGGCGGGAGGTGTCATCCCGTT
>JAFOJB010000238.1 GCA_017420455.1 Blautia sp. | reverse complement strand
TCTACCGGGGCGAAAATATTGGTCCATGCATAGGTATCCGGATGGTCCAGCGCCTTTGCCACCAGAGAGATTCCTTTATAATTCAACAGCTTATATGCTTCCGGAATCCTTTTGTCTGCCAGGTACCGGCAGCGGAAGGCTTCCAGGTGAAGGCCGGCCCGTATCAGACGGCCGGCCTTCGAAGGATTTTTGTCAAGATATTTACGGACAATATTTCCGTAGGTTTTCGCAATATTCATTCAAAAAAGGTCTCCGTGTTTTTCAGAATTCTTTCCCGGCCTCCCTGTCCAGACAGATCAGCTTCCGGACAGCCCCTATGCTGACGCGGATCGCCATATCCGTATCATGAACCTGCGGATTGGGAAGGCCCTTCTTTGCCCTTTCCTGATTCGCCACAACAAGAAACGCAGAGCCGCATCTCACATGCAGAAAGCTGGCGACAGTAAACAAGGCGGCCGATTCCATCTCTGAAGCCAGGCACCCAAGACGCAGCCAGGCTTCCCATTTATTCAGAAGATCATAGCTGACCGGCTTGATCTCCGGGGAATGCTGTCCATAGAAGGAGTCCTTGCACTGTACCACTCCTGTATGGCACCTGACGCCCAGATCCTTTGCCGAGGCTGCCAGGGCGTTGATCACCTCCAGACTGGCCACTGCGGGGAACTCGATCGGCGCGTACTCCCTGCTGGTTCCCTCCGCCCGGATGGCGCCTGTCGCCACCACTACATCGCCTCCGACCACTTCTTCCTGCATTCCACCGCAGGTTCCTACCCGGATAAAGGTATCCGCACCGCACTGGACCAGTTCTTCCATGGCGATCGAGGCCGAAGGCCCGCCGATTCCGGTGGAAGTAACACTCACCTTCACACCGTCCAGATAACCTGTATAGGTGACATATTCCCGGCTGTCGGCAATGAGTACAGGGTCGTCAAAATATGCGGCGATCTTCTGGCACCGCTTTGGATCTCCCGGCAGAATTACGTATTTTCCCACCTCTCCGGGGGCTACCTGAATATGATACGCTCTTCCATCTGTTGAATAAACCATAACCTTCCCTCCTTTTCCTGCAGGATCATTTCACAAATCCCGAAACCTGACGCTGAAATCACAGAATGACTTTCCTCCTGTTTCTGAAGTCACAGAATGACTTTCCTCCTGTTTCTGAAATCACAGAATGACTTCCATCCCTGTCTTCTGGACCTTCATGCCTCTTTTTTTGTAGAAAGCATAAGCACTGTCATTTCCTTCCCAGACATTCAGGGTAACATTGTAACACCCGATTTCCCGGGCGTAATCAAGTACATATTCATAAAGTTTCTTACCGATGTGCTGTCCGCGGCATTTTTCATGGACGCACAGATCATCGATATACAGGGTTCTGATATCTGTCAGGACATTGTCGTCCGGCAGCTGCCTGACGATACAGAAGGCGTAGCCTTTTACATGACCGTCCTCACCGATGCAGGCGAACACCGGTCTTTGGTCATCCTGAAAGATTTCCTTCAGTTCTTCTCTGGTATATTTGGTGGCGGGACCCTTGAAAAGATCCGGCCGTGCATTATGGTGTACCATGCAGACCTGCACCAGAAGCTCCAGTACGTCGTCTGTGTCCTGCTCTGTTGCTCTTCGAATTTCCATAAAACCCTCTCTTCAGAATCGTTTCTCTGTTTTTTTATTATAACCCTGTACACTCCTAAAGTAAAGGGTGAAACGTTGGGACGGTCTTTCGGGGAGCACAGGGGGACGGCCTTTTGTGTTCAAACAACACAAAAGGACCGTCCCCCTGTGCTCCCCTGTGTTCCCCCTGGTTTCCGGCATTTGGGGGAGAAGTGACGCTGCAGCAGCCGCCAGAAGGACAGGCAGGCCTGTCGGCCCGCGGAAATAAAAAGGGAGGATGGATCCCAAAATGGAAAATCCATCCTCCCTGATTCGTTCCTTAGAACATGATCTGGATCGGAAGACGGCTGGCTTCCAGTTCTTCCTGGGTCGCGCCGTATTTCTCGATATTGTACTTGTCGATCTCCTCTGTCATGCTGGCGTAAACGCCCGGATATACCGATCCCGGACCGCCCTGTGCGATACAGGGGATAAAGTAAGCGTTTCCGCAGCTCTCGATGGTTTCGCGGATGATGGTCCGGTTGTTTTCGGGAGTCCAGCCTTCGAAATCCACCAGACGGTTCTCGATTCCGCCCATGAAGGAGATCTTTCCGCCATACTTCTTCACCAGCTCCGGCATGTTGTTGGTAGAGAAGCATCCCTGCCATACATCGATGCCCATATCGATCATGCAGGGCACCAGTGTTGCGCCGTAGCTGTCGGAATGATGCACGACAAGCTCTACGCCGTGGCTGTGGTAATATCCGTAGATTTCCTTATAGGCGTCCCCATAAAACTCTGCCCACATATCCGGGGACATAAAGGTACTCTTCTGGCTTCCCATATCGTCATGATGGAAAAGCATGTCGGGATGCAGATGAGAACAGATTCCTTCTGCCAGCTCCAGTTCCCACTCTGTCAGATATTTGATCAGGTCATGCATTTCATCCGGATATTCATAGAGATTGGCCAGTGTGTTGGAAATCTCTCCCAGATGATGGCACTGTTCGAAAAGCCCCGGCGCCACAAAGGCAGCTGTATATGCCTTTTCCCGGTCTGCGGCGGCGTACATTGCTTCAAAGGGTGCCCACTGCTCGTCCGTAAACTTCAGAGACGGTGCATGTACATAGTCCTGCCAGTGCTCAATGTCCTGGATGACGATCTTATCCGGAGTATGGACCGGAAACTGTCCCGGTACGCCGAAAGGAAAGCTG
>JAFOJB010000024.1 GCA_017420455.1 Blautia sp. | reverse complement strand
GGGGACAGATTCCCTGGCTCACATACGCGTGAGTCAGGGAATCTGTCCCCGTATTTTTTTGCTCCGTCTGCGGTAAATGGCGCCGGCGCAGCAGATGTGTGCAGGATGGTACAGAAAGATCAGAAATACCTGAGACGGACCAACGGCTCCGTCAACCTGCCAGAACCAGCTTCTGAAGCTCTTCATTGGCGGAATTCACCAGACAGAAGGCGCTGCAGACCTTTTTTTCCCGGTCCGCGGTCATTGCGGCATGTTCCTCATAAACCGGACGAAGGAGCTCCAGTGTTGTGGAAAGTGCGGCGGCGTAAGGGGTGAGGCCGAGGATCACGGCGCTCCCCTTCAGTTTGTGGGCGGTGCGGAAGGCTGCAATATACTGCTTTTGCTGAATCTGTGCACGAAGGACGTCGATCTCCCCGTCCCGCAGGGCTTTCCGGAGAAGCTCGGTATACAAAGCTTCATCTCCCATCATCCTTTCGATTGCCAGGAAAGGATCCGCCCCCCATTCGGCCAGGTGCACCAGCAATCCGTTCATAGGTCAAGCCTCCCATCTTTCCGGGAGGAACTCTCAGCCGCCTGGATTTCCCGGGCCAGGGTACTGTAAAGCACGGCAGAATCGATCGGTTTGCAGATACAGGTATTCATACCGTCGTTCCGGCATCTTTCCCAGACATTTTCCGTAGCATCGGCAGTCAGGGCGATGATGGGGATCGAAGAGCTGTCCTCCCGAGGAAGCGCACGGATCTTCCGGGCCGCCTCGGAGCCGTCCATTACCGGCATCATCAGGTCCATGAGGACCGCCTTGTAATATCCCGGCGGATGGCTTTCCAGCATATCCACCGCCATGCGTCCGTCCTTTGCGAGATCAGAGAGAATCCCCTTCTTTCCCAGAATCTTGATGATCACGTCCGCAACTACAGAATTATCCTCCGCCAGAAGGACCCTCTGGTCCTTCAGAAACTCATCCGTATAGGAAAGCTCTTTATTCAGCCCGATGGAAATCTGTTCCTGGTTTGCCAGAGCGTAGCTCATGTTTACCGTAAATTCACAGCCCTTTCCGCTCTTGCTGACACAGCTGATGGTGCCGCCCAGAAGATCGACGAGGTTCTTGCAGATATACAGGCCAAGCCCCGTGCCGTCATGGTATTCCCCTTCAGGATCATCCTGCTCGAAGGGCATGAACATCCGTTCCTGAAAGCTTTCCCGGATGCCGATGCCGGTATCCCGGATGATATAGGTATGGCTCGCGCTCCTGTCCTGATATTTGACAAATACCTGCAGCGAGATATTTCCACCGGGAGGGGTGAATTTGACGCTGTTTGTCAGAAGGTTAACCAGAATGCGCTCCACATGCTTGATATCCATCATCACATATTTGCCAAGACAGCCTGTCACCTGCATTTCAAAATGCAGACCGGCGGATCTGGCCTGTTCTCCGATGATAGAGGCGACGGAATTCAGTACATCGTCTTCCTTCTCCGCCGTACTCACCGTTACCACCCTGCCGGCGTTGATGCGGCTGGTTTCCAGAATCTCCTCCACCATGCCCAGCAGATAATTGCTGGAGGTCTGGATCTTTTCCAGGTTTTCGCGGATGGCGGGGGGCAGATTCTTCTCCTGCAGAGAAAGCTCCGTCAGCCCGAAGATGGTGGTCATGGGGGTACGCATATCGTGGGACATATTGGAAAGGAAGGCTTCCTTTTCCTGACCGGATTTCACGGCCTGCCTGAGAGCCCTGGCCATTGCCTCGATCTGTTCCTGGTCATCCACCTGTTTGGTGGTATCCACAAAAGTAAGGACCAGCCCCTGCAGGGCCTTATCCGGCACCGCTCCGTAGAAAGGCTCCTCCGCGTTGCGGTTGTCCACGGCATGGTAGGGGGCGATGCGGATCAGGTAGGTTTTTCCCGTGACGGAAGCGCAGAGCTGCTCGATGGGCTCCGTGGTGGAAAGCACCTGCCGGCACTGCTTGATCAGGTCGATGGTGGCGAAATTGTATGAGATGTAGCGAAGAGACCGTCCCACATCCTGATCCACCACGTTGAATTCCGTGGAAATATATTCGGTGAATTTCCGGATATTCAGATCCTTATCCGCCATCAGGATCCCTACCATGGTGGTGGAAAGGAAATTGACCATATCATCATTGACAGCCGCCAGTTCCGTCACCTTGGACTGGTATTCGGAGTTTACGGTATACAGCTCTTCATTGACCGACTGGAGCTCCTCGTTGGAGGACTGGAGCTCTTCGTTGGCAGTAAGCAGCTCCTCGTTGGCGGCCTGCAGCTCTGCGTTCACCGATTCCAGCTCTGTGACGGTCTGACGCAGATTTTCCTTCGTGATGCGCAGTTCCTGCTCAAGATCCGAGATCCGCTGGGAGGCCGCCGTATCGACCTGGTACTGCTTCGCATCTCCCGGGATGGTTCGTTCCCCTCTGAGGAAGGAGATGGCGGTATAGCTTGTCTGCTGCCCGTGCCGGTCCAGAAGAGGCTGGGCTACGACAGAAATAGATTCCACGGAGTCTCCGACATGGATCGGGACATCATCGTAGCTGGCCCGGGTATTTGCCTTCCGGGAATCCCGCAGGATGGTAGAAACCGCGATGCGCAGATCGCTCCTGAGGAGCATGAAAATGTCCAGCGTAGCTTCTCCCACAGGAATCGACAGGAATTCCTGGCAGTTCCCGTATGTCCGGGTCATCTCGTTTTTTCTGTTGACGATGACGGTGGCCGGCAGAAGGGTCTCCAGGGCGGAGGTCTCCAGCTCGTATCCCTTGTACGGGATTTCCGCGTCCATCTCATAGTGCTGGGC
>JAFOJB010000237.1 GCA_017420455.1 Blautia sp. | reverse complement strand
CGCCTCCTTCCTCCGCCTTGCATCTGAATCCGATCTGATGGTTTAACTGCAAATGTGATTGAGACAGACCACTAGGTAAATGATAAGAAAGAGACCGAAAATGATAAAATCACATCAGACAGATTTTTCAACGGGAAGCGTCAGGAGAAATATCCTGGAAGTGGCTGCTCCCATGACGCTGGCCCAGCTTTTGAATCTTCTATACAACATTGTCGACAGGATCTACATAGGCAGGATTCCGGAGGTGGGGACACTGGCGCTGACCGGCGTCGGACTCTGCTTTCCCATCATCACGCTGATCGCCGCCTTCACCCTGCTGTACGGGAACGGGGGATCGCCGCTCTGTGCCATGGAGCGCGGGAGAGGGAACAGAGAAGAGGCGGAAAAATATATGGGAAATGCGTTTTCCATGCTGCTCCTGACCGGAGTGATCCTGATGATCGTGGGCTATACGAGCTACAGGCCGGTGCTGTATCTCTTCGGCGCAAGCGACATGACCTTTCCTTACGCCAGAGCCTATCTGCTCATTTACCTGGCCGGAACCCTGTTCGTCATGACCACGGTGGGCATGAATCCCTTTATCAACTGCCAGGGCTTTGGCAATATCGGAATGCTGACGGTGCTCATCGGGGCTGTCATCAATATCGTCCTGGATCCGCTGCTCATCTTTGTCTGTAAAATGGGCGTACGCGGAGCGGCTGTCGCCACCATCTTTTCTCAGTTCTGCTCCTCCATATGGGTACTCCGTTTCCTCAGAGGAAAGCAGGCAGAGCTTCATCTGAATGTCAGCTCCATGCGGATCGAGTGGAAGAGAGTGCGGGAGATTGTAAGCCTTGGTGTTTCCGGCTTTGCAATGGCTTTTACCAACAGCCTGGTTCAGGTCGTCTGCAACGCTACCCTGATGAAGTATGGCGGAGATATTTATGTAGGCGTGATGACCGTCCTGAATTCGGTGCGGGAAATCTTCACGATGCCTGTTTCGGGACTGTCTTCCGGCGCGTCGCCGGTCATGAGCTTCAATTACGGAGAAAAGGCTTATGGGAGAATTAAGGAGGCCATCCATTTTGTATCAGTTGTAACGGTGAGCTTTACCTTCATCTGCTGGATGATTCTCCGTCTGTTCCCGGAGCCCTTCATCCGCATTTTTAATCATGACCCGCAGCTCATTGAGAAGGGTATTCCCGCCATGCATATTTATTTCTTCGGCTTCGTTTTCATGGCGCTGCAGTTCACCGGGCAGAACATGTTCGTATCCCTGGGAAAGGCAAAGAAGGCCACCTTTTTCTCGTTTCTTCGAAAAGCATTTATCGTCGTACCGCTCACCATTCTGCTTCCGAGGATTCCCTTTCTGGGCGTGAGCGGAGTATTCTGGGCAGAACCCATCTCCAATTTGATCGGAGGCGTCGCGTGCTATGCAACCATGCTGGCGACTGTGCTGCCGGAGCTTAATGCCAGGGATTAAGATAAAATAACTGTCCCGAATTACAAAAATATACATCCTATAAGTGTATCAGTGTCCCGGTTTTCCCCATGATGCCTTCGCGGGCTTTCTCCAGGAGAGTGATCATGGAGGTTCGTCCGGCGCCGGAGCTGGCGAAATCGATAGCCGCCTGGACCTTCGGCAGCATGGAACCCGGGGCAAACTGATTCTCTTCCACATATCTCCGTGCCTGGGAAACCGTCATTTCAGACAGCCATTCCTGATTCTCCCTGCCGAAATTGATGGCTACCTTCTCTACAGCGGTCAGAATGACCAGCATATCCGCGTCCAGCTGTTTCGCCAGCAGCGCGCTGACAAAATCCTTATCGATGACGGCGGAGGTTCCCCTCAGATGATCTCCCTCCAGGACGACAGGAATCCCGCCTCCTCCACAGCAGATGACGATTTTGTTGGCATCCACCAGACTGTTGATGGCATCCTGTTCCACAATCTCCACGGGCTTCGGAGAAGCCACGACCCGGCGATACCCCCGGCCGGCATCCTCCTTGATGATATGGCCGTAAGTCTTCGCCTGGAATTCAGCCTCCTCCCTGCTCATGAAATGTCCGATGGGCTTGGAAGGATCCTGGAAGGCCGGGTCGTCCGGATCCACCCGCACCTGGGTGACCACCGTTACCACGGGAGTCCGCATGAAACCGCGTTTCCGGAGTTCTTCCCGCAGCGCGTTCTGCAGATCGTATCCGATATAGGCCTGACTCATGGCCACACACATGGAAAGCGGTGTATTGGGATGGGTCGGATCCTCCCGGGTGAGGGCAGCCATGGCGTTGTTGATGAGGCCGACCTGGGGCCCATTCCCATGAACCACCACCACCTGATGCCCTTCCTCGATCAGGTCGCATAGCGCCCTGGAGGTATGTTTTACAGCGATCATCTGCTCCGGAAGAGTATCCCCGAGGGCATTCCCGCCCAAAGCGATGACAATTCTTTTTCTTCTGAACATCATGGAAACAAACCTCTTTTCTTTTTCCGCGGCCGCTGACCGCGAACAATAGTCCTGCCCGCAGTCATCTGGCGGCTTCATGAAGATACTACGTGCTGAGGCGAGAGATAGCACAAAGCAAAGATCATTTACATAGTTACGGAACCAGAATCCTGGGAGCCGCTTTCACCTCGAGCTTTTTCAGGAGTGCCTGCGGATCCGCGAATTTGGACAGCAGGATCATGGAGGCGATGATATAGGGCTTGAAGCTGGCCTGCTTGTACAGAGGGACACGATACCGGTCAAACACAGAGGCATCCACTTCCCCGGTTTCGCAGCTGACTCCGGAGATATCCGCGGGGAGACAGTGGAGATAGAGCGCCTTTCCATCCTTGGTGAGCTTCATCATATCCTCGGTGCAGGCCCAGTCCTTATGCTCCGCGTTCTGAGCGAGCAGTTTCTTTTCCAGCACATCGATTCCTTCGAAATCGCCATTGCCGTAAAGCCCGGTACGTTCCTCCATGGCCGCAAAAGGAGCCCAGCTCTTGGGATATACGATATCCGCGTCCCTGAAAGCCTCTTCCATGCTGTTGGTCTTCTTAAAGGAACCACCGCTGGCAGCGGCATTTTTCTTCGCGATCTCCTCCACCTCGGGCATCACATCATAGCCCTCCGGATGCGCCAGAACCACATCCATGCCGAACCGGGTCATGAGGGCGATGACGCCCTGGGGAACGGACAGAGGTTTTCCGTAAGAGGGAGAGTACGCCCAGGTCATGGCAAGCTTCTTTCCCTTCAGATTCTCCACGCCGCCGAATTCGTGGATGATATGGAGCATATCCGCCATACACTGAGTCGGATGATCCACATCGCACTGCAGGTTTACCAGCGTGGGACGCTGTTCGAGGATACCGTCCCTGTTGCCTTCGGTAACGGCATCCATGAAGGTCTTCTGGTAAGTATGCCCCTTTCCGATGTACATATCGTCCCGGATGCCGATGACATCCGCCATAAAGGAGACCATGTTTGCCGTCTCACGGACCGTCTCCCCATGGGCAATCTGGG
>JAFOJB010000236.1 GCA_017420455.1 Blautia sp. | reverse complement strand
TCCATGAGCCAGGTGAGAAGAAGGGCAGCCGCAGGAGAATTGTAGGCGCTCTGCACCACGCCGGCGTCGATCATGGCCTGCTGGATAATGGACAGGTGATCCGCGTCCCCCAGACTGTCCGGGGTGACGATCTCGCAGCCGTCCACCTCTCCTGCCAGGAGAAGATTGGCGTAAACCGGAACTCCGTCCAGAAGGATGGTATCGCTGCCGGCAAAGCCCTCGGCGTCGTCGCTGTCCCGGACACAGTTGTGGCCGGCCTGTACCAGAAGAGTCCGCAGTCTCATAAGAGGATCCGCCTCTATGGAGCGGTCGATCCCGTTGATTTTACATTGAATTCTCATGTCCGGCCTCCTTTCCCGTAATCCCGGAGGAGTCTTGCAAAGGAAGCTCCCAGAAGATATCGAATATACTCCGCGCTGCCGAAGATCTTATCGTCCGAAATAGGCAGTTCTCTTTCCTTCGCCCAGGCGATCAGCTCTGCTTCGGAAAGAGACGGGTCCATTTCCAGCTTTTCCGAAAGATCCGGAAAGACAAAAAGACCTGCTTTTTTGATTCCGGCCGCGGCCCGGTATTTCCCGTCCCGGATGCACAGGCTCAGTGTCAGGCGGGCGTTGCTCTCCACAGTGTTGGCGTGGCGGACGGAGCCTGCGAAGGGGAAGACTCCCGGAACGGTCACAGACAGGATCAGCCTGTTCTCGTACTCCTGCCGGCCGGATACATAGTCTTCCAGAGAGATTTCTTCTGTGGTACCGTCTTCCTTCATGAGGGAAAGCATGCCGCCGGCTGCAAGCAGTGTCGGAAGAAGATAGGAATCGTCACGGCAGAGAGAAATATTCCCTCCGATGGTCGCCATGTTTCTTTTTGTCCGGGAACCCATAAAGCGGCAGGCTTCCCTGATGTATTCCGGCACGGCTTCATTTTCCAGGATCTCCTGGAAGGTACAGCCGGCGCCGATGAAGACCTGACCGTCCGTGATCTCCAGTTTCTTCAGTTCCTTGATTTTCCTGATGGAAATCAGTACAGACGGAGATACCAGAGAACCAAGCCTGTTGATCTCTGTTCCGCCGGCCAGAAATGCGCTGTCAGCGGTTTTTAGCGCGGCAGCCTCCTGTAAGGAAAGCGCAGCCTCGAATCGTTCCGCCATGATTTCACCTCAACTTTCTTATCTGAGAACGCCATTTTTCATTTCAGCTTTTTTCCTGTGATGTTCTCTCCTGCTATTGCTTCAGAAGGTACGGATAATCTGTCAGAACCGCAAGAATCAGCCTCCGCAGGCCCGGATACAGGGGATCCTTTTCGTCGTCGGCATTGCAGATGGCAGTCCGTCCGGCGAAGCGGACGACGCACTGCTTCTTTTCCAGGTCTTTTACCACGAAGCCTTCGTTGGTGCTGTCCTTCATATCCTCTTCACTCTGGAAAAGGGTGAATTTATCTTTATAGGGAGCGCTGGCATAAGGACAGAAGCTCCGGCAGTTGCCGCATTCGTTGCACATGTAGTCCACATGCAGGATCTGGGGATTCTCCATCTGGGGAACCCGGATGGAAATGTTGGCGCGGTTCGGACAGACATCCACACAGTTCTCACAGACCCTGCTGCAGGAAAGACATCTTTCCGATTCCACAGCTGTATCCGTCCTGTCTGCAGGCGGCAGCAGAGAAAGACTGCATCCATCTGTGCCGCAGCAGGATGAACCGGCAGCGCCTGCACTGCTTCCGGCAGCTTCGCAGCAGGATGCTCCCTGCTCTGTATCTGCGCTGTCTGTACTGCAGCAGGATGCTCCCGTTTCAGCCCGTGCGCTGTTTTCGTACATGGCACTGTGGCGCAGGATCCCTTTCTTTTTATAGCATTCCTCCTGTCCCACCTGTACAGGATGATCCTGTACCAGCTGCTTTTTCAGGATCGATGCAGCTGCAAGGCATGCGTCCCGGATCGCTTCTACAATGGTGGCCGCGCCGCCGGCGCCGTCTCCTGCCACGTAGATCCCGGGGATAACACTCTCCAGCGTTTCGGGATTCAGAACTGCATAGCCCCGCTCGTCTACCGCAAGACCGTTTTCGATGTAATATCCGGAGTCGATCTTGCTTCCGACAGCGGCAAGAACGGTATCTGCCGGGATCGAAACCTCTTCTTCCGTCTCTGTGACGCTGGCACGTCCCGAGGCATCCATGGGTCCAGGAACCATCTTTTTACAGATCAGCTGTCCATCCGACAGACGGTCAGGAGCCAGAAGTTCCCTGAATTCGACTCCCTCGGAGAGAACCTCCAGAAGCTCATGTTCCTCTGCGGGCATATATCGCCTGGTCCTTCTGTAGACCAGATACACATGCTCTACGCCTCTGGTGCGCCTGGCCGCGCGGGCGGTGTCCATGGCGGTATTGCCGCCGCCGATCACAACAACGTTTTTCCCGAGAGCAACGTCCCCGTTCTTTTCCTTAAACTCCCGCAGGAAATGGAGAGCGTCCACGGATGTGCCTTCCTTCAGACGAAGATTCCCTGCTTTGGCTGCCCCGATGGCGACAATAACCGCCCCATACTGGGCTCTCAACTGAGCAAAGTCGGAGATTTCACAGCCTGTCCGGATCTCAACGCCCATTTTTTCGAGGAAGGAAATATCCTTATCAATGGCTTCCTGGCTGATCCGGAAACCCGGGATCACATAGCGGATCACCCCGCCCGGCTTCTCTTCCTTTTCGAAAATGGTAACCTTGACCCCTTCTCTTGCCAGATAGTAAGCGGCCGCGATTCCGGCGGGACCTCCTCCGACGACAGCCACCTTCAGGGAGCTTCCTTTTCCGGGAGCGGTTTTTGCGATCACCGCGTCGTACCCCTTCTCTGCGGCTGCCAGCTTCGTCCCCCGGATATCCACCGGTTCCTCATAGAAATTCCGGGTACATTTCGTCATGCAGTTATGCGCGCAAAGCGTGCCGGTGATAAAGGGCAGGGGGTTCTTTTCCAGGATGACCTGCAGCGCTTCCTCATATCTTCCTTCTCCGGTCAGCCGGATATATTCCGGAATGTCCTGATGAATGGGGCAGCCCTCATTGCAGGGAGCATAGAAGCAGTCCAGAAGAGGCACTGCGTTCCTGCTCTTTCTGGAAGGAATGGGCTTGATGTTTTTTATGTGATGCGGATCCCTGACAGCGGATTTCGCGAGAGCCTCCAGGGCTTCCACATCGATGCCCTTCCACTCGCCGGACATCCCCCTGAGAGCTTCCGCGATCTGCAGGAACCGCTGATATCCGCCGGCCTTTAACAGGGTAGTGGCCACGGTTACAGGCCAGATCCCGCAGGATACGATCTTTTCCATGTTGAAATAATCCGCGCCGCCGGAATAGGCAATACGGAGCTTTCCGTCAAATTCCCGGGAAAGCTTCGCGGCCAGAGAGATGGACAGCGGAAACAGGGATTTCCCGGACATGTACATTTCCTCGCTGGGCAGCTCGTTTCTCGTCACATCTACCGGGAAGGTGTTGGTGATCTTTACGCCGAAGGAAAGAGAAAGGCTGTCCGCAAGCTCCATCAGCCTCTTCAGCATGGGGACTGCGTCCCTGTACTGCAGATCGTCCCTGAAGTGGAAGTCTCCGAAGACCAGATAATCGTAGCCCATTTCGTCCATGGTCTTCCTGGCAAATTCGTAGCCGAGCAGCGTGGGATTGCATTTCACGAAGGTATGCAGATGCTTTTCCGTAAGAAGGTACCGGGCAATGCTTTCGATCTCCTGCGGAGGACATCCGTGGAGGGTGGAGATGGTGGCCGAATTGCAGATCCGGGAAGGAACCGCTTCTACATCCTCTTTTCCGAGATTCCGGAAGCGGTCCAGATTGCTGAGGAGCCATTCCCTGCACTCCCGGAAAGCTTCGGTATCCTTCGCTTCCATCATATCGTCGATGAAGCCGTTGATCTTCTGTTCCTGGATGCCCGCCAGGTCATAACCGACGGAAATATTGAACTGGAAACCGTCTGTCCTTCCAAGGCCGAATTCCTTCGCCAGTACATGAAGAGCAAACCAGGCCCTGATATATTCATCTC
>JAFOJB010000235.1 GCA_017420455.1 Blautia sp. | reverse complement strand
TTCTCCCGATCTCCTCGCTGTAATGCTCCTCTATATAGTGGTCGATCTCCTGGATAATGCCGGAGGATTTCTGCAGCTCCTCCTCATAGGTAAAGACCCTGGACAGAAGATAGTTCGCCCATCGAAGAAGGTCGATCACAGACCGGGAAGCCATCCTGGCCATATCCTCCGCTTCGTGGTCCGTCACCAGAGAGATGAGGATTCCCGTTCTGGCCAGGTGCGCATATACCGCCTGACGTACCTCCTGGATCACGCGCATGGCCTGCTCATGATCCATGATGCTCAGCTGCACCGCCGCGTTCAGCTCCTTTTTCACATAGTCCAGGAAGCCTTTCCTGTTCTTCTGCTCCAGAAATTCCTCCATGGTCTTCAGTTCCAGGGCGCGCCAGCTGTCCCCTGTTTCAGATGCAGCCTCCTCCAGGGAAAACACATTTCCATAATAAATGATATCTCTCTCCAGGGCTTCTTCACACTGCCGGAAGCAGGCATAAAAGTCCTTCGGTGAAACCGGTTCCCCGATGCAGGCTGTCAGCGTCAGGGAAAACATGGCGGCCGCTTTTTCAAAATACAGCTTCAGATTGTTCCTGACGGCTTCCGTAATCCGGTCTTTTTCAGTACTCACGGCGTCTGCGCCGGTATCTGCAGGATCTTCCGGACAGCTGCCGCTGTCGCATATTACGGCCATCATCCCGTATCTTCCATGGTCAAAGCTTACTACACGGGCGTTTTCCGGGGACCCTGTCAGAATCTCGCAGGCCATGTTTTCCAGGGTAAAAAACACCAGTCCCTTTCCATATGCCTCCTCATCCTTCTCCAGGTTTGTCATTCTGACCACCGCCAGGCAAAAGAGTCTGCCTTCCTCCAGCAGAAAGTTTCCCTCCGCCAGCTCCCGCCGCAGCTCCTCAGGTTTTCCGGACAGGCGGTCTGTCAGAAGATCGGCAAGCACTGCCTGGGTATTTCTCCGTTCCTTCTGTTTTCCCTGGCTCTCCGCGCCTGCTTCCTTTTCCCTCTCCTCCTCGATGCTCCTCACCAGCTTCTGTATGACCATTTCGATCATATCCACCCGGAAGGGCTTCAGAAGGTATTCCTCCGCCCGGAGCTTCAGCGCTTCCTGCGCGTAGGAAAAGCTTTCATGGCAGGTCAGCAGCAGAAACTTCCCGCCATACTTTTCTTCCCGGTACCACCGCAAAAGATCAATGCCGGATTCCCCGGGCATTTCGATATCGCTGATCACGATATCCGCAGGCCGTTCCTGCAGGATCTGTTTCGCCTGCACGCTTCCGGGGGCAGTCTCCACCTCCTGGATTCCCAGCTTTTTCCAGTTCACCAGATCACAGATCGATTCCACAATGGCAGGATCATCGTCCACTATCAGCAGCCTCATGGCCCCTCCTTTTGAAACATGACTATCACGATTCTGTTTTATTCTAACATCGCCATGTTCCGATAACAAGGTGCATTTTGCCAGGGATACGCCTTGCATTCTTCTCCGTTATCCTGTAGACTGAAATTACTTTCTCCCTGTTTCCTGAAGCGCCGGCAGGGTTCGAGGCCGGAATGCCGTGGGGGCTGTATGCAAAAAGCAGATTACCCGGAGATACAAAAGATCGAACCAGAAAGAAGATTGTTATGAGACAACGAACATTTGACTGGCCGGATTTTCTTAAAAGAGTGGCTGTCATCGCCATTCCGGTCGCTTTGCAGAACCTGCTTACCACCACCGGCTCCATGATCGATACCATGATGATCGCCTCCCTGGGACAGACACAGGTGGGGGCCGTCGGTCTCTGCGCGCAGTTTTCTTCGCTGATGTTCAGCTGCTACTGGGGCTTTGTGGGCGGCGGCATGCTGTTCTTTGCCCAGTACTATGGAACAAAGGACCACGACGGCATAAACCGCTCCTACGGCCTGACTCTTACCTGCATGATGACTGTGGGGATCCTCTTCGGGGTCTTTGCCACAGTCTTCCCGGAGCTGGTCATGCGGCTGTATACCGACAAGGAATCTATCCGGGAGGTCGGCGTATCCTATCTTCGCATCATCGGATTTGCCTATCCTCTGATGGTGTTTTATATGGCCATGGCCTCTCTGCTTCGCTGCACCGACAGGGTACGGCTGCCCCTGTACGGCTCTGTCGCCGCTGTTTTTACCAATGTAGGTTTAAACTATGTCCTGATCTTCGGGCATTTCGGTCTTCCGGCCATGGGAGTCCGCGGCGCTGCACTGGCCACGGTCATTTCCCAGGGAGTGGGAATCCTGCTGGTGATCTTCCTTGCGAAAAAGAGCCGGCATCCCTATCTGCTCGCCGTAAAAGGGCATTTCCGTTTTGGCCTTTCCTTTATCGGGATCTATCTTCGGAAATGCTTTCCCATCATCATGAACGAGTTTCTGATCGGGCTCGGAAACATGGGCATCAACATAGTCCTTGGCCGGCAGCCGGAGGAGGCGATCGCGGCGCTGGCGGTATTCCGTACACTGGAAGGCCTGGTGATCGGTTTCTTTGCAGGCTTTTCCAATGCCTCCTCTGTTCTTGTGGGAACACAGGTGGGAGCCGGTCATATCGACACCGCCTACGACCGTGCCTGGCGGCTGGTTTATCTCTGCCAGGGCTTCATCGGCATGGTCTGCCTGTCGCTGATCGTGCTGCATACTCCCATCCTTACCATGATGGGCATGCGGGGCGAAAGCTTTTCCATCGCCTTCGGACTGGTCTGCATCTATTCCGCGGCCGCGCTCATCCGTATGGGAAACTGGACGCAGAACGATACCTTCCGGGCTGCGGGCGACGCCGCCTATGGAACCATCCTGGAAATTATCTTTATGTGGGTGATGGTCATCCCCGCTGTCTATATAAGCGGAATGGTCTGGAAACTGCCGACACTGGCCGTGTTTACCTGCTGCTACATCGACGAACCCATAAGGTATATTCTGATGCAGGTCCATCTGTTCCGGGGAAAGTGGATCAAGCCCGTCACGCCGGAGGGCAGGGCCGCGCTGGAGGGATGGAAGCCCGGCCGGTGAGGCAGTGAACGGTATCCTATAGAACCAGCTTATTGCGGGATATACGGAAATAATATTGGACAAATACCGGTTTTCTGATAAAATATGAGTGTATTTATATTTCCGCCTTCTTCTGAGAAGAAGGCCGGATAAACAGTACAGATTTTTATATTCTGTAAAACAAGGAGGAGAAGCTATGAAACGTTTACTTGCGGCATCTTTGATCCTGGGCTTCACGCTTGCGGTTTCGACAGGAGCTGCAGCCAGTCCGGAAAACGACACATTTATCTATGGAATCGGCGGAGATCCCGGAAACGACATCAACACCATTTCCACATCCGGCCGCTATGATCTGACGGCGGAACGTCTTCTTTACAGCCCGCTGTTCAACTATTACGGACCGGAGGATATCGAATACCGCCTGGCAGAGAGCTTCGAGCTTTCCGAGGACGGACTGGAGCTTACCGTGCATCTTCGCGAAGGCGTTGTATGGTCCGACGGAGAGCCCTTTACCGCAGACGACGTTGTCTTTACCTATGATAAGATCATCAATACGGATTATGCCAACGGGCATGACAGCTTTGTCTTCGGCGACGAGAAGGTTTCCGTAGAGAAGATCGACGACTATACCGTCAAATTCACGACACCCATGTACTCTGCCGCCATCCTGGAGAACATCGGCGCAGAGCACTATATCATGGCAAAACATATCTACGAAGGCGACGAGACTCTGGACAACAACCCGAAGAACGCCACCCCTGTAGGAACCGGTCCCTACATTCTTGAAGAATATGCCGCAGGCCAGTATATGAAGTTCAAGGCCAATGAGAACTACTTCCTCGGCGCGCCGAAGATCGGCACTCTGATCCTCCAGTTCGTACAGGATCAGACCACCGCCCTCCTTTCTCTGCAGAAGGGTGAGATCAACGCACTGGTAATCGATAATGTCAGCGATGCACAGGATCTGGACACCAATGCGGTAACGGTTTACGCATATCCGGAAGACCGTGTCGGCTATTTCATGTTCAACCTTTCCAGCTCCCGCACCGGGGATATCAACCTGAGAAAGGCCGTCTTCTACGCGCTGAACAGAACAGAGCTGAACATGGGCACCTATCAGAGCGAGGATTACTATGTAGACGCCGTTTCCTTACTGCCCTACTCCAATCCCTATGTGACGGACGAGGTCGAGGACTACGCCTATGATCCTGATAAAGCCGCGGAATACCTGGCACAGGTAGAGGGAGACATCCCCACGCTCCGCCTTGCCTACACAGCCAACAACCTGACCCAGGAGACCCAGGCCCTCATCGCCCAGCAGGAGCTGAAGGCCGCCGGCATCGATGTGGAGCTGAAGGCCATGGACGGAAACGCCCTGGTAGATCTGTGGTATGAAGAGAACGACGACTACGATATCACCATCGGCGGATACATTATGGGAATCGATCCCGGCTCCTATTCTTCTCTGTTTGTTTCCGACGGCAGCGCAAACTTCTATCATCTTTCCGATGAGGAGCTGGATGGATACTTTGCGGCAGGTTCTGTAGAGACAGATCCGGATGTCCGTTTCGAGGATTACAAGAAAGCGCAGCAGAGACTGGCAGACCTGGCGGTGCAGTATCCGATCGTTACCAATCTGCGGATCCTGGCTGTTACCAACGATGTGGAAGGTATCGACGAAGCCCGTCTGATCCCGATCTACACCCTTTCCAATTATGATCTGCTGAGCTTCAAAAAATAAAGACCGCGGTCAGCAGCGTCCTGTCACTGCAGCTTCTGAAAAAAACCATATCACTTTGTACCGAAATGATCTGACAATGCTTCCGCTTATTCCAGGCGGAGGCATTGTCTTCTTTTGCACAAGGAGGAAATAACCTTGGCGCGCTATATTATGAAACGTATTCTGCAGGCGATACCGCTCCTTATTGTGATCAGTATCATCTGCTTTGCGCTGATCCAGCTGGCTCCCTTCGATGTGATCGATACCATCGCCACTCCGGACATGGCTCCGGAGGTGAAGGAAGCGCTGAAGATCAAGTACGGACTGGATCAGCCGGCCTATGTGCAGTATCTGAACTGGATCCGCCGGATGGTCACCGGAAATCTGGGGTATTCCATTGTTACCCATCAGAGTGTTGCCTTCGACCTGGCGGCACGTATTCCCAATACCATCCTCCTGATCCTGCCGAGCTATCTGCTGGCCCTCCTGATCTCCATCGTGCTGGGTCTTGTGGCCGGCTCCAAAAGAGGGGGAAGGGCGGACAGGATCATCGATACCTTCTGCTCCATAGGCATGGCGACTCCAACCTTCTGGATCGCCATGATGCTGGTCTATATCTTCGGATACCGTCTGGGGATCTTTCCGATCCTGGGGATGCACACCCTCGGGCAGGACAAGAACCTGCCGGATCTGCTGATGCATCTGATCCTTCCAACCATTGTCCTGACGATCGGCGACCTCCCGGGAACCGTCCGTTTTGTAAGATCCTCCACCATCAGCCAGTATACAGAGGATTATGTGATGGTGCAGAAGGCCTTCGGCGCGGGCAGGGCTGAAATCCTGTTCCGCCATGTGATAAAGAATGTTCTGCTTCCGGTGATCACCCTGGTGGGAATGTCCCTGCCGCGTCTGATCACGGGGGCGTTTATAACGGAATCCATCTTTTCCTGGCCTGGGGTCGGCACGTACTTTATCACGGCCATCCGGTCCTTCGATTATCCGGTGATCATGTCTGTCATGTTTTTCTCTTCTGTTATGGTGATCCTGGGAAATCTTCTGGCAGATATCTGCTATTGCCTGGTGGATCCCCGAATACAGGCGATGAGGTGAGAAAATGGCTATGCTATCGAAAAGGCGGTTACGCCAGCTTCGGACGGAATTAAAGTATAATAAAGGGATCATCATTGCGATCGGTTTTCTTCTGGTCATCACGCTTCTTTCTGTTTTTGCCTTTCTTTCTCCGTATGACCCGGATGCGCTGGATATGCTGCACAAGCTGGAAGGCCCCAGCAGCGCCCACTGGTTCGGGACAGACGATCTGGGCAGGGATTATCTGACCCGGGTCCTGTTCGGCGGAAGGATCTCTCTTCTGGTAGGCGTGGTATCCATGCTGATCTCCACCATGATCGGCGTGACGGTGGGAACCCTTGCCGGATATTTCGGCGGAATCATCGATAACCTGCTCATGCGGGTGGTGGATATTCTTTCCTCGATCCCCTGGATGGTGCTGGTTACCGTTGTCAGCATTTTCCTGAAGCCAGGCCTGCAGGCCATCATACTGGTCATCGGGCTTTTTACCTGGATGAGTGTGGCGAGGCTTGTGCGGGCGGAAACCCTTTCTGTAAAGGAACGGGAGTATGTCCTGTACGCGAAAGCCATGGATCAGTCCCATATTTTTATCATCCTGCGGCATATCATTCCCTCGGTGCTCCCGACGATCATCATTTCTGCCACTTCGGATATCGCCAACGCCATCATGATCGAGTCTTCGTTAAGCTTTCTGGGGCTCGGCGTGCAGCAGCCCATGTCTTCCTGGGGCAGCATGCTGAACCGGGCGCAGAGTGTGCTGGGAAAGGCTCCGTACATGGCGCTGGTTCCCGGTATCATGATCATCCTGACCGTTTTTTCCTTCAACAAGCTGGGCGATCTGATCCGGGTCTTCGTAGAGCCGAAGGCAATCGAAAAGTAGGAGGACCGTATGGAAAACAAAGAAATCCTGAAGGTGCAGAATCTTGTCACTACCTTCCGCATACAGGGTAAAGAAGTGCAGGCTGTACGCGGTGTGGATCTTTCTGTCAGCGAAGGGGAAATACTTGGTATTGTGGGAGAAAGCGGCAGCGGAAAAAGCGTATCCATGAAATCCATCATCCGCATGCTCCCGGATTCAGCGGACATAAAGGCGGATCTGATGGAATTTGACGGGACAGACCTTCTGTCCCTGCAGGAAAAGCAGATGCGCGCCGTCAGAGGCAACCGCATCTCCATGATCTTTCAGGATCCCATGACTTCCCTGGATCCCCTGAAACGGATCGGAAGCCACATTGAAGAAGTGCTGATGCGGCACCGGAAAATCAGCAGAAAGGAAGCCGCTGTTCAGGCAGTAGAGCTGCTGCGGAAGGTAGGCGTGCCTTCTCCGGAGACCAGAGTCCGCCAGTATCCCCACGAATTTTCCGGCGGGATGCGGCAGCGTGTGCTGATCGCCATGGCTCTGGCCTGCCACCCGTCTCTCCTGATCGCGGATGAACCCACGACTGCCCTGGATGTCACGATCCAGGCCCAGATCCTGGACCTGATCCGTGCCCTGCAGCAGGAGGAGCAGATGTCCGTGGTCCTGATCACCCACGATATGGGAGTTGTAGCCCAGCTCTGCCACCGGATCGCGGTGATGTATGGCGGACTGATCATGGAAATGGCAGAGACAGAAGAAATATTTGCCCATCCCATGCACCCCTATACAGAAGCACTGATGCGCTCGATCCCTTCCATCGACGAAAAGGAAGGCGAGCGTCTCATCCCCATCGGCGGGCACGCGCCGTCCCTGCTGTCTCCGCCTCCGGGGTGTCCCTTTGAACCCAGGTGTCCCTACAGAGAACCTTCCTGCCGGGAAGCCTGTCCCCAGATGCGGCAGCTTTCCCATCATCATTTTTCCAGATGTCCGAAAATGGCCGGGGAGGTGAAGGCATGAGCACGCTGATCGAAGTGAAAGACCTGAAAAAATATTTTCATCTGAGAGGATCCCTGGGGCAGACCCGCATCGTACGGTCGGTGGACGGAGTCTCCTTCCGGATCGAAAAAGGGGAAACCTTCGGGCTGGTAGGCGAATCCGGCTGCGGAAAGACGACCCTGGGCCGTACGATCACCAGACTGTACGAGCCCACCTCCGGACAGATCCTGTTCGAGGGTACGGATATCGCTCCGCTTTCCGGCCGCAGTCTTTCGAAATATAAAAGGCGGATGCAGACGATCTTTCAGGATCCCTATTCTTCGCTGAATCCTTTCATGAACGTGGAGGAGATCATCGGAGAATCTCTGGATCTTTCCCGGAAGCTGAAAGGTGCCGAAAGAAGGGAAATCATCGAAGAGATCCTGGAAAAGACAGGCATGACAAAGGAGGATCTGGAGAAATATCCCCACGAATTTTCCGGCGGGCAGAGGCAGAGGATCGGCATCGCCAGAGCCCTGGTTACCCATCCGGAGTTTGTGCTCTGCGACGAGCCTATTTCCGCGCTGGACGTTTCCATTCAGGCGCAGGTCGTCAACATGCTGGAGGATCTGCAGCGGGATATGGGGCTTACGTATCTGTTCGTCGCCCACGATCTGTCCATGGTGCGCCATATTTCCCGGCGGATCGCTGTGATGTACGCCGGCCGCATTGTAGAGATCTCTCCTGCGGGAGAACTGTATGCGCATCCTGCTCACCCCTATACGGAAGCCCTCCTTTCCGCCATTCCGATCCCGAATCCAAAAGCCGCGAAGGAGACCGGCCGCATCCGTCTCAGCGGGGATCCGCCGGATCCGGCAGTCCTGCATCCGGGCTGTCCTTTCGCTTCCCGGTGCCGGTTCTGTACAAAGCGCTGTCAGGAGGAAAAACCAGAGCTGAAGGAAATCGCTGCCGGACATCTGGCAGCATGCTTCCTCATTCAGGAGACGACATGACGAAAAAACATTTTTATTATCCTTCTGCAGATGGAAGAACGAAAATTCATGCGATCCGATGGGACCCGGAGCAAAAACCTGTCGGGATCGTACAGATCATTCACGGGATGATAGAATATATTGACCGGTACGACGCGTTCGCGAGGTACCTCGCAGAGCATGGCTTCCTGACGGTCGGATAAGATCATCTGGGACATGGAGAATCGGTGGTATCCGATGCTTATCATGGGTATTTC
>JAFOJB010000234.1 GCA_017420455.1 Blautia sp. | reverse complement strand
GGGATATATCGATCTGACAAGCATCCGTTCCTGTTATTCTGAAGGGAAACGTGTGATGGAGCTGATGTGCAGATGCTATTCAGAAGAGTACAACATTCATGTCTGTGCTGCCCGGCTCGCCCAGACGTTCGGGGCAGGCGTTCTGCCGACTGACAACAGAGTATTCGCGCAGTTCGCAAGGAGCGCCGGAAAAGGAGAGAATATTGTCCTGCATACGACGGGCGGATCCATGGGGAATTACTGCTATACAAGAGACGCTGTCAGGGCGGTCCTTACGATTTTGCTGAAGGGAACCTCCGGGGAAGTTTATACCGTCGTCAATGAGTCTGCGACCATGATGATCCGCGAGATGGCAGAGCTGGTTTCTCAGACCATATCGAATGGCAGGTCAAAGGTCGTGTTTGACATTCCGGCGGATAACAGTTATGGATTTGCCCCGGAAACGAAAATGAAGCTGTCCGCGGAAAAACTTCGCGCTTTGGGCTGGGAGCCTGAAGTCGGTCTGGCAGATATGTATCGAAGAATGCTTCCCTATATAGCACTGTAAAGCAGAAAAAGCATTTTTCGCGGATTCCGCAAAATGCAGAAAACCGGCGGTGCCATAACGGCACCGCCGGCATGTGAGCAGAAACGATCAGGGAAATTATGTTATTCGGCTGTGCCGTCGGCCAGCAGCCATGGCAGAGTAACCTCTTCTCCTGTTGCGGCTGTATAGGTATATGCCCCGGCGCCGCGGCCGAGAACGGTAACCGTCTGCCCTTCCTGTATCCCGTCCAGAGTCCCCTCTTTATAGGTGACAAAGATCACCTTGTCATTATCCCCATCAACAGCAAGCCGCAGGCATCCGTTCTTTCCATCGGCAGGAGCCGCGAGCTGTACAATGTCGCCGGTAAAGCGGACCTTTGTTGTTACATAGGAAGCAGGAGAACTCCTGAAGGACTCATAATCCAGCCAGGACTCATAGGAAGCATCGCTTCCCGGCGTCAGTCTCCTGTCTGAGAGCTGTCCCTTTTCCAGCATTGTCTGTATTACTTCTTCTGTCGGCTGCGCGGTTATTCTGATCCCGCTGTCTGCCTGATACATGGCAAGAGCCGTTGTTGTCTCGTCATCCAGATGACCATTTACAGATACCGAATATCCGTTGGACTGCAGAACTCCCTGCAGAATCTCAACGATGACAGGATTGGCATAAATCGTCTCCGAATCGCTCATGGCCATGGAAGCGATATCTTCCATCTTTGTGGGATCCAGCTTCAGCTCAAATGCTTTGTTTGCCGCTTCCAGGGCGCTCTTCTCACTGGTAAGCGTCTCTACCTGACCGGCAAGAAGTTCCTTCTCCTCTGCAGAAGCCCTGAGGTCTGCTGCAAGTCCATCCTTCTCTGTGGTAAGGGCTTCTACCTGACCTTCCAGTTCTGTCTTTGCACTTTCAAGCTCTGTCTTTGCGGTCTCCAGTTCTTCCTTCGAAGATGTCAGGTCCTTTACCTGGCTTTCCAGATCCGCTTTTGCACTTTCCAGTTCTTTTTTCGCAGCTTCCAGCTCTTTCTTTGAAGCTTCCAGCTCTTTCTTTGCAGCCTCCAGCTCTTTCTTTGCAGCGGTAAGTTCCGATACCTGGCCTTCCAGCTCCGCTTTTGCGCTTTCAGTTTCTTCTTTCGAAGAAGTAAGCTCCTTCACCTGGCCTTCCAGATCCGCTTTATCGGCCGTCAGAGTTTCTGCCTGTGTTTTCAGTTCTTCCAGCTCTGCCTGAAGGCTCTTTACAGCTTCATCCAGCTCTGCCTTTTCTTTATCGGCTTTCTTGAGTTTCTCTGAAAGCTCCTTATTAGATGCAGTAAGGGTTTTATTCTCCCCTGCCTGCTTCTCGTTTGCCGCAGTAAGCTTTTCATTTGCCCCGGTAAGCTCTTCATTCGCCGCAGTAAGCTCCTTCGCCTGCTCCTCAAGGGCTGTTACAGAAGCTCCAAGCTCCTCTGCCTGGCTGGTAAGCTCTGCGACCTGGCTGGTAAGATCCGTCTTTTCCTTCTCAGATGTCTCTTCCAGACCTGCCTTTTCTTCTGTAAGGGTCTTCAGCTGTTCTTTCAGTTCTTCCAGTTCTTTGGTCATCTCTTTGAGAAGACCTTCTGTATCTTCTGCTGCAGCTTCCACGGTTTCCTGGGTATCTTCAGTCTTTGCGGCTTCTTCCGTCTCTACGGTCTGCTCTGCTTTCTTTGATTTGCTTTTTGACGCTGCGAAGGCCGGGGTTCCGGCGGAAAGGGTAAGAGAGACTGCCAGGAGCCCCGCCAGCAGGAATTTCATTTTTCTGTTTTTCATACTTGTGCCTCCAGTAAAAATTTAATATTTTCGAAACAATTATAACACACATTTCTGATATTTCAAATACAATTTTCCCGCTGTTTTCGAAACTTTTTCGCAAGGCTGCAGCTCATGGTCTCCCCGGCCGGACCTTATGTATTTTGGCGTCTGCCGGCTCTCCGACTGCAGACGCCCCCCTCTGTCCCGCCGCAGCAGGCGGCAGGACGGAGGGGGGCGTTACTGTTCACAGCCCTCGATATTTTCTGTATTGAATCCGACCCATTTCAGATAATCCTCCATGGTAAAGCCGGCGGATCCTGCGTGTTTTACAAGACTTTCGATCTCGGAAGGACTGAGAGGCTGGTCTTTCGCGTAGTTCTCGTCCTCAACCATCTGCGTGCTGAAGGAGACGCCTGTTGTACGTACTTTCAGTTCGTCCTTCAGGACAACTTCCTTCTGTCCTTTGTTGATGAAAATGCATCTGTCGGTATTGTCGTAGAAATTGGAAACATATTCGAGGATTCCTGCCTGATCCCTCTCGTCGGCGGCATTGGCGTCGCCAAACATCATCTTTCCCATTTTCTCAACCTTCTGGCTGGCGCTGTTGGAGGTCATGATGGCGTTATTGTAGACGCACACAAATGCAGATAATATAAAGAAGCAGCGCCCGCAAAAGCCCCGCAAAAGCCCCGGAAAAGCGTTGAAAAAGTATATAAAGTACACAAAACAGTATATAATTGCAGAAACAGATCAGAAAACGCCGTAAAAAGCCGGAGCCGGCGTATGGAATTCTTTCATGCGCCGGCTCCCTCGGGAGTTCTTTTGTGCGGGACAGAAGAAAAAAGAACAAAAAAACTTTGATCATACAATACCGTTATAAATATAGTTGAAGATTTCTCTTGCGGCGTCTGCCAGTCTCGGAACCGGCCTCGTCAGTTCGCTGTCCGGCATATTCAGGATCGCTTCGAAATAGATCGCGTTCACATACTCCCACCCCTGGCGGGTAAGAATCTCCTCCTCCGGCGTAGGTCCTTCCCCGATGGCTTTGGCCACTGTCACGATATAATCCGGATTTCTGCCTGTCACTTCCTTTTCTGTGACCTCCTTGTACCCGGTCTTGTCACTGAAAATATTCTTCAGGTTCAGCATCTCGGCGATCTCGTTCATGAAGGTACCCTTCCCGGCGGTCCAAAGGCCGAATTTCAGCGGAGAGATCTCAAAGTAGATCGACTTTTTGTCCTCAGGGGAGGAGCTTTCCTTCGCCGCCTCCCGGAGAGCGTCGAAGGTATCCATCATATGGTCGAGGATTTCTTCCGCTTCCTCCACCTTGCCGGTAAGCTCAGCCAGATTGAAGATCGCGGTGTAAATCTCCTCGATTACCTTTGGATCGGAAATCACGATCCTTATCCCTGCCGCAGTGACAGCCCTGGCTTCTTCCTCTGTAAGTGCTGTGCTGTTCACCACCAGAATCTCGGGTTTCAGCTTGATCACCCTCGCCAGATCGATCTTATCATCTGCCTGAACACATTCGATTTCCAGAGCTTCTGCCGGATAATCACAGTACTCGCCTCTTCCCACCAGAAGGTCGGCGGCGCCGATATCAAACAGGACCTCGCAGTCCGCAGGATTGATGGCAACGATACTCTTCACAGGCTCATCCAGGGCGATCTCATTGCCGGCCATATCCGTCACCTGGATGCGGGCCACGGAAGACTCCTTCCCATCCTGCACCGGCTGTTTCTCCTGCGCTTTAGCCGCTGTTCCCGTCTTTTCTCCC
>JAFOJB010000233.1 GCA_017420455.1 Blautia sp. | reverse complement strand
AACTTCAATGTGGAGGATCATCTTAGCGAGCAGCCATTTTGCCGCCCACATTCCAAGGTATCCGATAAGCCAGCTGATGCTGCATTTTAGTGAGAAGAGAAATTGCGCTATAAAAGAGGCATGCTCCTCTTTTCGTGCCCTGATCCTGGTAATCAGCAGCAGCGGAACAAGTATGGTGATCGTTTCCGTTGTAAGGAAGTCCAGGTAAACCGTTATCATTCCGACCACGAGAAAAAGGAGAATGAATGATCTCTCGCTGCAGTTCTTCTCTATCATAATCAGTGAAATAATAGCCGTGATCATCATTATTGGAAATACCCAGTAGAATTCCAGACCCAATGGGGCCACCCATGCGCTGACAGCAATCAGAGAGATGAGCAGCCCGATGATTTCGGCGGTATATTTTCTCCTCCAGAGCATGAAAAGAAGGATCAGAGTTAATGTTAAGAGAAGAGCACAGTGGAATACTGTAATATGCTTTATGTTCCAGAACAGATGGAAGATCTTCATAAAGACAACCGATCCATGCCAATAGCGAAGATATTCTTCCATGCGTGGATTTTCGCCATATGCTCCATTGATGGAATCCAACAAATACTGCGGAGCATGCTGGCTCGGATATCCATAGAAATAGGACCACATGACAGATTCCAAAGGATGCTCGGGATCTAAATGATAAGTGATATTCAGAATCAGAGAATCAGCAAAGCGATCAACGAATGTGGCCTTTATTCCGGGAATTATATTAGAGTCGGCTGCTTTTTCCACATAATATTCAGCCGATTCCTGCATATTCTTCTGAACGGCATCCCGTGGGATCAACGCGGCTGCGAACAATAAACCTGCTGAGATTACGACAGTCATAATAAAGGACAAAAGATAGATGAGGAAAAATTTCAGGGGATTTTTCATTTTTAGCTCCTGTTTGTACACTGTGAGGAAAATGTATAGAACACGTCAGATGGAAAGAAAATGCTCTACTGTAATAATATCATAACCCATAAGAATGTACCAGAAAAGAATACTAACCTTTACAGCTGGCGCGTCTAAATCCGCCCAGGCTGCGTTGGTCTTGCCTCCCGGCCCGGTCATGCGCTAAACGCGTGCCACTGGCACGCAGCGCCGTTATTCGTCGATGCAGGGGAAGGATAGGGAGGAACTGAAGAGAGAGGCATAAAGGCTCGGAGCGGAGCTTGTAGAAACCCACACATCATGAGAAGAAAATACCCCCAGGCAGAAATGCCTGGGGGTTTTGAAAAGGCAATGTGGCTGGCAGCCAGTCAGGCTATCACACCGACCTCTTTTTCAATGCTTTGGTCAACCCTGCCGATCTCTGGCTATCACCAGAAGAGCTTAGGAACTGTCCATAAATAACCTTTTCAGATTTTTACAGATATCACATTGCTCCAGGCAGAGTAATATCTGGTTCCGTCGGAGGCGGTTTTGTAGGCACGGACGCTTACGTACCATGTACCGGACGACAGACTTCCTCTTTTGAAGGAGGTTTTCTTCTGACCGCTTACGGAAGCCGTCTTGATTCCCTTGAAGTCCGGATCCTGGGAATAGCGGAGCTGATAGCCCTCCACACCGGCCACCTTGTTCCAGGAAGCAATGACAGAACTGCTCCCCTTCTTAACCGCACTGTTCAGCTTTGGCGAGGGCAAGGTACGCTGAAGCGTCAATTGTTTGGTTCCGCTCCAGTTGGAGTAGACTTTTCTCCCGTTTAATATATAATAGGTCCGGACTCCTACATAATAGGTAGTCCCAACGGTGAGGTTCGGACGAGTTGCACGGTTGCCCTTTGTATGGCTATAGCTGGCTGTCTTTGTACCTTTTTTAAAGGTGCTGTCCGCTGACCAGCGGATCTGGTAGCCATCCACTCCGGTTCCTATAGATCTCCAATAAATGCGCAGGTTGCCTGAACCCTGATCCGAGAGCTTATACACGACAGTGGATGCAGATTTGTCCGGTTCTCCGATTTCCAGGAAATCTCCGAAAGCAGTCAGCTCCATCCCATTATTGTAATAGGTACGTACAAGAATACTCATTCCACAGGCATCACGTATACGTTCATTCGCTGCCATCTTCGTACCATCAACGGTCACGGACTTTCCGTCTCCGGAAACGGTAAGGCAATCCAGGCCGGGGTATTCTATAAAGTGATCGTTGTCATCCCAGTAACCGCCTTGCCAGCTGATTTCATACCGGAAACCGTCCGCGTCCAGCTGGCTGGTATCCAGATGGATCGTACGGGTACGGTTTTCCCGGACAAGGATGGACTTGCCTTCCTGATGTTCTACGATAGGAGCATTGTACTCTATACCATTCAGATGGTAGGTACGGGCCCATTCGTCATGCCAGCCGCTTCCGTCTTCATTCTCCTTTTCCACATACAACCAGAGATCTGTGTCATAAACTGTCAGCCTCGACAAATGGAAAGCTGCGTCGTCGCCATAACTTCCAGGCGTATAAATGTAAGCACCGTTCTGATCATAAGTCGGAGTATTGCCGTTTTTGTCTTCGATGACAACCGCGTCCGGATCATATTCCCAGCGGAAACGGATATTCTTTATATTTTCTTCCACCTTCTTCCCGTCTTCGATATAGCTGCGTACGTAGTGGGGCTTTATTTCAGTCGTTTGTCCTAATCTAAGACCCGGATCGATCCAGGCAGGAATGAGGGTGGTGTAATCCGAATAAACGCTTAGCCAGAATTCTGCGGTGGCTACTTCTATCTTCCGGCCTTTTTCGTCTTTTCCGAAGACGTGGACGAGGACATTGCCGGAGCCGCCATCACTGACCGCTGTGACGGTAACACTGTCAGGCAGATCCGAGGAGGACGGAGTTATCTTAAGCAGCCAGGAGGATTCCTCAGGAATCTCAAATTCGTAAACTGCTTCCGGCATTTCCGGGCCGCTGATGCCATTTTCAGCGGAGTAAGAATAGTGCTCGATTCCGGCGAAGAGTCTGACAGATTCGCCCTTGTGCAGATACTCAAAGGAATCCTGTGTCCGGAGCCATGGCCAGTAAACATCTCCGCCCACAAACAGACGGGTGCTATGGTTCTTTTTTTTGCCGTTCTCATCTGTGTAGGAAACCGTGACCGTTGCTTCTCCCAGATTTTCTGTGGCCCGGAGGATCCAGCCATTTTTCCGGCCGTTTTCATCATAACGCGTTTCCAGCCTGAATGCCGGTTTTTGAGAATCGGCGTTTTCTACTTTCACGTTGGTTATGGTCATCAGGCTGTCATGTCCGGCAGGATACTCTGCATTCCATACATAATAATTGAAAGATTGTTCGATTTCCTTTGCCCATCCAGGAAGAAAAGTCTCGTCCTCGCTGAAGGGAAGATCATAACGGGTTTCAGAGTGTTCCAGCCATACACAGGCCTCCTGGCTTCGGCAGATGAACTGGCCATCTATCGTGAATTCTGCGTAGACCGCTACATATCCATACCTCTGGATCAATGGATGCTCTGCCATCTTATCCCCATAAAGGGTCAGCTTCTTTCCATTGACAGAATAGAAATCCCCGGTATATTCTTCCACCAGTTCGTCCTGATCTGTCCAGCCTCTGCCAAGCTTCCATATGATCTGATAATTTTTGAAGCCTTCGTTGTCCAGCTCTGTTGTGTTCAGGGTCAGGACAATATTGCTGTTTTCGAATACAATCGAATCAGTCCCATTGTTCATGCCTTCCAGGTATACATTAGCCCCTGCGACAAGCAATTCCTCTGTGAAGGCACCATCGGAAAGAAGTCCGTTTTCTGCCGCTGCAAGTTCTTCTTCCGTCTTTTCCGCAGTTTCAAAAGCCATTGAGGCAGCTTCTGCGGACGAGGAGGCAGCCTCCTCTGTTTCATACGTCATGGCAGGAAAATCCTTTTCTGTGGAAATGAGATCCGGAACGAATTCCTCTTCTTCCGGAAGCGCTGTTCCACTGCCTGAGTCAAGGACAAGGCCATTGGTTTCTTCATAAGCCTCTGCAGCTTCTGTTTCCTCTCCGCCGTCAAGAAGTATTTCCGCAGGTATCACGCTGTAAAGGAATACCGCCAACAGCGCAGAGAGAATGACTGCATAAGACAAATGGTTTCTTTTTCTCATACTGTTCCTCCTTTCATATGACATAGGTGTCTGGGATGAATTCCGAAATCTATGGTTCCATTCGTGACAAAGAAATTATACCATACCACCATGAACACCCGCAACTGTGTATTAAATATGAAGGGGCAGTCAGAAAGAGGGTTACAGTCCTCTGTCTTCCCTCTGTCTTTCGTATTGCCTGTTCCTGTTGAAAATACTGACCCACTGAGTTAAAATAAATAAGACAAGAAAGTGATACGTAACTTACGATTTTTATGTTCCTTTATTCTCGTGAACGCAGTTAACTGCCGTATCTTTTTGCAGCCATCGAGCGTTCACGATTTATACCTGAAATGTCTAATTATTTGGTATTTTCGGCATCAGTTCTGCCCGGAAATTGGTTACAGGGCAGATGCCTGTTTTGTCCAGGCTGTTTCACAGCCAAAACTACAGAAAACCGTCGAGATGTCAAGCATGCGCTTTGGTGATGGGAGGCAGAATACAGCGTCTTGAAGGCGCCGGAAAGCCGCGCATCTGAAAAGTGCTTTCAGGGAGGAGGTATGAGTGTATTGAAATATGAAGCAGTCCTTTT
>JAFOJB010000232.1 GCA_017420455.1 Blautia sp. | reverse complement strand
CATAAGCCGCTCACCGCTTTTCAGCTCTCCCTTCAGAATCGCCTGGCGAAGCGTATTGAATACCACATCCCGCAAAGGAAGATATTCATTCATATCCACGGTAAATACACTGGTCACTCTCATCTCCTCCTGTCACACATGGCCCTGGCTGCTGTCAGCCCGGGATTGATCCGGTAATATCTGTCTCAATCCTTATTTGTCCGTCGATTCAACATAGGTCTGTTCTCCCGGATTATAGATCCCGGCCATGCGTATCGTCCGGCAGAGCGAGCTGCGGCGCAGCCGGGAAGCAGCCTTGTTCATCCGCTTCCGGTCGTCAAACAGGCCGAAGACAGTAGGGCCGCTGCCGCTCATCATCGCCCGCACGGCACCGCACTGTTCCATCACTGTTCTGATTTCCCGGATCACCGGATATTTTCCTGTGATCCCGGGCTCAAAGACATTTTCCATATATCCGGCCATCCGGCGGATATCTTTTCTTTCAAGCGCCTCGATCATTCTGTCGATATCGGGGCGTTCTTTTACATGTTCAAAATCCAGGGTCTCGTAAGCCATCTTTGTGGATACCGAAACCTTTGGCTTTCCTATAAGCACATAGCAGTCCGGCATGGGAGGGAGCCTTTTCAGCTTTTCGCCGATTCCCTCTGCCAGGGCTGTCCCCTGCATAATACAGTAGGGAACATCTGCCCCGATCCTGACGGCCCGCTCCATCAGCTCCTCCCTGGAAAAGCCCAGGCCAAACAGCCGGTTTACGCCGACCATCGCGGCTGCCGCGTCCGCGCTGCCGCCGGCAAGCCCGGCAGCCACCGGGATCACTTTTTTAAGACTGACAGACAGCCCGTCCGTCACTCCCTTCTCCTGCATCAGCAGCTCCGCGGCTCTGTATACCAGGTTCCGCCGGTCTGTGGGAATATAAGGAAGATTTGTCTCCAGGGTGATCCCGGATTCCTTCCGTTTTTTCAGTTCCAGCACATCATAGACGGAAATCGTCTGCATCACCATTCGCACTTCATGATAACCATCCGGTCTCTCTCCCAATACATCCAGCCCCAGGTTGATCTTTGCCATTGCACGTAACCGCATCTTGTTCCCCCGTCGTCTTGTTCTTTGTATACAATGTGAATCATACTTATTTTATCGGATTTTTTATCCAGTTTCAATATCGAGTTTTCCCATCTGTCCCGAAATACGAAGAAAAAGGTTACCGTTCACGGTCTCACCGGCCGGGAACGGTAACCGAAAAAGAGAATTCTTCCGTTTCCGGAAAGAATTCTCCTTCAAAAATGTTTTTTTCCGGTCATTCGACCCGCATTCCACCTGCAAAGAACAGAGCTACCGTCCCGGGACCGGTATGGCAGCCGATGGTCGCGCCGATGGGGAAAATCCGGACCTTTCCGGCAAGACGGGGGAAGCGGTCTTCCACAAGATCTCTCAGATAGAGAGCGTCCTCCTCACAATCGGAATGGCAGATATAGCACAGGCCGTCATAATTCGTACCATTCTCGGCAAAGAGAAGCATTTTTTCCAGTGTGATCTGTGCAGCTTTGGCTTTGCTGCGGGGCCTTTCCCTGGGGATCAGGCGTCCCTTATAATCCACATTCAAAAGAGGGCAGATATCCAGCAGCCGGCCGACAAAGCCTGCTGTCTTTGTCACTCTCCCCCCGCGGATAAAGAAGGTAAGATCCGTTGTAAAAAACCAGTGGTGGACCTTCAGCCGGTTCTCCTTCGCGAAAACCGCGGTCTCCGTCAGAGTCTTTCCCTGGCTGCGAAGACGCGCCAGCTTCGTCATCAGAAGTCCGTACCCGCTGGACGCCGCCATGGAATCCACAACGATCAGCCTTCTGTCCGGAAACTCTTCCTTCAGCTTCTCTGCCGCCTCCAGAGCAGTATTGTATGCTTCGGAGATTCCGGAGGAAAGAGACACATGCAGTACATCCTTCCCCTTTTCAAGGAAAGAGCGGAAATGCTCTGTATATTCCTCCACAGGGGCATGGCTGGTATGGGACTGTTCCCCCTCCAGCAGCCGCCCGTAAACCTCTGCAGGCTTCATGGAAGACCAGAAATCCTCTTTATACTTCTGTTTCCCGATCTCAAAATAAAACGGGACACAGACTATCTGATTTTCTTTCTCCCATTCCTTGTCCATGTCAACTGTGGTACAGCAGCTTAAAATATAGTTCTGCATGTTCATCCCTCCCGGACAATACTCTTTCCCGAATCCCCATTTCCTTAATCTACTTTTTTATCTCCCACAAAAAACAGAGCTACAGTACCCGGGCCGGTATGGCAGCCGATGGTCGGGCCGATGGGAAAGACCCGGACTTTGCCCTTCAGCTTCGGGAAGGCTTCCTCCACCTGATCCCTCACCATGAATGCATCTCCCTCGCAGGCAGACTGAGAAATATAGCAAAGGCCGTCGTAATCCGTTCCGCCTTCCGCAAAGGTTTTCATCTTCTCCACCGTACGCTGGATCACTTTTTTCTTGGTACGGATCTTTTCCCGCGGAATCAGCTTGCCCTGATAATCCACATTCAGAAGCGGGCAGATATTTAAAAGCTGGCCGACAAAGCCTGCCGTCTTTGTGACCCTGCCGCCTTTGATAAAAAAGGTAAGATCCGAGGTAAAGAACCAGTGATGGACGCAGAGCCTGATTTCCTCTGCAAAGGCTGCCGCCTCTTCGATGCTTTTTCCCATATCCCGCTGCTCTGCGAGCAGCGCCATCAGAAGCCCATATCCGGAAGAGGCTGAGAAAGAATCCAGTACAATGAGCTTACGGTCCGGGAACTCCTCTGCCAGATCCTTCGCCGCCAGCATCGCGGAATTATAGGTGCCCGAAATACCGGAGGACAATGTGATGTGAAGAACGTCCTTTCCTTCTGCCAGGAATTTCCGGAAATGCTCTGTATATTCCCCCACAGAAACCTGGCTGGTCCGGGAATCTTCTCCGGCCAGCATACGCTGATACATCTGCTCCGGGCTCATGGCAGACCAGAAATCGTCAAGATAGGTTTTTCCGCCTAACTCAAAATGGAATGGAACATAGGCGATATCATATTCTTCTGCCCATTCTTTGTTCGTATCCACTGTAGTGCAGCAGCTTAACACATAATCATGCATTTGTTTTCCTCCTGTCTGTATTTACACATTTCTATTGTATTTGTTTTTCCTTCTTTGCGCAAGAGGAAACTGACGGAACTCTGAATTCACCCTGCAGAAAGTTGCAGTTCACGGCCTCACGCCCGGGGACTGTAACCGCAGAAAGGTTATTGGCTGCCGCCAGGTGTGCGCTCGTGCAGGCACGCGCACACCTGGCGGCTTTATCACGCAAAAAAAGGCGTGTGAAAAACACCTTTCCGTTTTTCACACGCCCTTTTTATTCTTT
>JAFOJB010000231.1 GCA_017420455.1 Blautia sp. | reverse complement strand
TTTCTATCCTTTCCCGGATGCAGAGACCCGCTGGGCCTGGTGGGCCAGAAATATCTACATTAACCGCTATGTACCAGCGCCGAAATCTGTCTACGATAAGCTCCTGTCCCTGGTGAAAGATAAAGATTATTTCGTCATCACAACAAACGTGGATCACCAGTTTCAGGCGGCAGGCTTTGATAAAAAGCGGCTTTTCTATACGCAGGGAGATTACGGTCTGTTCCAGAGTGTAGATCCGAAGAACCGGAAAACCTATGACAACGAAGAATGGGTCATGAAGGCGATGGAAGCCCAGGGCTTCGTCAGAGATTCTGAAAATGTCTTTCAGCCTCCGAAGGATGGGACGCTTTTGATGCGGCTCCCGTCGGAGCTGATCCCAAAATGCCCGGATGACGGGTCAGATGTGGAGATGAATCTTCGATGTGATGATTCATTCGTCGAAGACGAAGGCTGGAAGAGAGCATCGGCAGCATACTCCGATTTCCTGAGAAGGCATGAGAAGCTGCATGTGCTTTATCTGGAGATCGGTATCGGCATGAATACGCCGGTTATCTGCAAATATCCTTTCTGGCAGATGACGAATGACAACCCGAAGGCAGTCTACGCCTGCCTCAATTATAACGAAGCCTATTGCCCCGTGCAGATTGAAAAACAATCTATCTGCGTCGATGGCGACAGTGCAGAAGTGATAGAGCAGCTTCTGTGAGAAGGTAAAAAATGAGAAAAGTATCCCGGAGCCAGATGTCGGTTTTGCCGATGTCAGGCTCCGGGACTTTTTTGCTTTTAACCGGATGACCGAAGGGAGTAATGCCAAACTGCTGTCCGATAAGAAAAGTGCCTATACTGAATACCGGAAACTGCGGGACGAGGCGCAGGAGCTGGTTATCGCAGAGAGCAACCTCTCCGCGATCGGCGTAAAGCTCTGATACTTATTCCATATCAGATACATCTTCATTTCCAGATGAGGGTATAGCGGCAGGAACACAAGGCCGCTTTCAGGAGAAGTGTCTACCAGGTTATTCAACGTAAGCAGGATCCCCAGGCCTTCTCTGGCAAACAAAGATCCGTTGTAGGCAAGACGGAAGGAGCCTTCCAGCCGAAGCCTTGGGAAATGCTCTTTTGCCCAGGGACGAATATCGTTCTCCCAGCTCTGTTCCGATGTGAACAGAGGCAGTCCTGCAAGATCCTCTGCGGTTATACAGTCTTTCTTTGCCAGGTCCGAATCTGCCGGGACAACAGCTCCGAAATAATCCGCCTCCGGAAACGGGATATAGCTGTACTTCCTCTCGTCCGGAATCTCAAAAATCGCCGCGAAATCCAGAAGGCCTTTATCCAGCTTTTTTGTCACGTTCTCCGTATCACCGCTGGTGATATGGTACCTAAGATCAGGATAAGTCTTTTTAAACTCCCGGATTTCCCTTGCGATACAGCGGATCTGCCAGGACTCCGCCAACCCAAAATAAATATCGCCGCCGGTGATGTCGTCCAGGGACAGGAATTCCTGCTCGATCTTG
>JAFOJB010000230.1 GCA_017420455.1 Blautia sp. | reverse complement strand
TGTTCGGAAAGCGGTTCATCCCTGATACAGCTTCTGAAGGACTATCCGGGATTCCTGCTGATCACACTGGCCTATGTCGTATCGCTCCTGTTCAGTTTCTTCAGCTTCCGCCATATGGAAGCGTCTGCTTCCGCGCCGCTGTGCAACACCTCCGCGGCGATGGTCATCCTGATGCTTCTGGGCTTTTATGCGGTCAGCGGCCGTGGCCGGGATATCGGGGAGCTGCTGACGCCCCTGAATATCACGGCCAGCCTGCTGGTCTGTGGCGGCGTCGTCGCGATCGGTATGGTTCGGTCCGCAGAAGAGAAGGCACAGCCGTCCAAAATGGAAAGCCTGATCCGGAAGGTCAGGTATTATGGCGCAGGTGTGATTCTTTTCCCGTTGCTGTCCGCTTTTTTCGATGCGCTGGAGTCCGTGGGCGACAGCCTGATGGTGGACGAGGAAGCCGGCGCGGGCATAGGCAGCATCGATTATATGCGGCTGTGGGTGCTGACCTACCTTCTGGTATGCATCCCGCTGTGGGTTTATCTGTCCGTAAAGGAAAAGAAACCTTATCAGCCGTTTTCCCGGCGCGACACGCTGAAACTTGCCTCCGGCTTTACTGAGGTTGCCGCCTATACGCTTTATATCCTCGCCCTTGAACGCGAGCCTTTCTTCGTTTCCTTTCTGTCCTCCACATATTGTGTTTTCTCCATTCTGTTCAGCCGTGCCTTCCTGAAGGAGAAGCTGAGCAGGGCGCAGTATCTCTGCATCACGGCCATCATCGCCGGCCTCGCTTTGTTCGGCATTGCGGAGGGGCTGGGCTCCTGACCCTTCAACGGCGGGAGGAGCATCGTCTGCTGACCGCTTTCCATTCTGAATTCCTGCGTATAAGAAAAATAGAACAATTCTCTGCTTTTTTGCTATTTCTTGAAAAAAAAGCAAAAAAACCATACAATCATATCCGGTGCCGCAAGCTGCGGGAGAAGCAGCGGATGGGAGGAGCCGGCAGGATCAGAGAGGAAGACGCGGATGAATTACATGAAGGGTGTACTGGATTGGGCAGCAACCCATCCGGATAAAGCGGTTCTGTTCGACACGGAAACAGAAAAGGATATGTCCTACAGCGAGCTTGACGAAATGACGTCAAGAATCTATGGCTATCTGGCGGGCCGGGGAATTGCCCGTGAAGATTTTGTCATGATCGATCTTCCCCGCGGAATCAATGTCGCCGTGGCGGCCATCGGCGTGTGGAGAGCCGGAGCGGCGTATGTGATCGTAGAGGAGGGAACCCCGGGCGAAAGAAAAGAGTATATCTATCAGGACTGCGGATGCCGGCTGCTGATCGATCAGGAGACATATGCGCAGATGCTCGACGCGCCCGGAAAAGAAGGCTTTGAAGAAACAGATCCGCATGATGCGGCATATGTCATATACACCTCGGGGACGACCGGGAATCCCAAAGGCGTGGTCCATGAATACGGGACGCTGGAGGAGAATACCGCCCATTTCAGGTATGAAGGAAAAAACCTGATGGGAGAAGATGATCTGTTTCTGCTGGTCACTCCGCTTTCCTTTGTCGCGGGAACGATGGCGATCAATCTGATGCCCTATTTCGGAGTAACCCTGATCATAGCCCCGTTTTCAGTCGCCAAGGATCCGTCAAAGCTCCTTGCGTGTATGTCCAAATACCGGATTACCGCGACATTTTTCACACCATCCTACCTGAAGCTTAATCCTGTGTTTCATTCGGAACTGCGCACACTGGTCATTTCCAGCGAACCCCTGGAGAATGTTTACAGGGAAGATGTGACGATCTATAACACATACGCCCAGTCGGAGACCGGCTATCTGGCTGCCATCTTTAAAACAGACAGGGCTTATGACCGCACGCCGGTCGGCGTACCCCGGTGCCCTGGCAGAGAGCTCCTGATCCTGGATGAGAACGGCAATAGGGTACCGGCCGGAGTGATCGGTGAGGTATGCTTTGAAAACCCTTACTTCAGGGGATACAGGAATCTCCCGGAGGAAAATGAGAAAGCCTTCCGGGGAGGCATCTATCACTCCGGAGACATGGGAAGGCAGCTCCCGGACGGAAACTTCATGATCCTTGGAAGAATCGACGATATGATCAAGGTACATGGCAACAGGGTGGAGCCCGGTGAGATCGAACAGGCCATGAAGGATATTCT
>JAFOJB010000023.1 GCA_017420455.1 Blautia sp. | reverse complement strand
TGTAATGGTTGTATACCGCAACGGACATAACCTTTTTGGCGTATTCCTGTCCGACAACATACTCATCCAGCGCCGCCTTGATCTTGTGGGGAGCGGGGATCTTTTTGAGGTCAAAGGCAGGAGCCTTCTCCTCCTTCTTTTTCTCCTTCGGCCTGATCTTTGGCGTCTGTCCCTGCTGAAACAGGGAGCCAAGATCCAGCATTCCGAAATTCGGAAGATCAGAAAACTGGAACCCGCCGTTCTGGAACTGGTTATTCATCTGGTCAAAGCTCTTCTGCATGCAGTCCGAGCACACACAGATGTTGCTGGGAAGTTCAACCATGCTTTTGCATTTGGATTCCGGTCTTTTACAAAGAAAACAAAATCTTTCCTCTCTCTTGTCTTCGTTTTTCTCTTCGATCTGATCCGACATTCTGTCAAACTCCTTTTATCTTTCCTGCAAAACTGTTCTCAAATCTTTCCTGCAGCTTTTTGCAGAATCCTTTCTGCCATTTCCGCTCTGCAGGAACCAAAAGAATGCTCCGGCAGGCCTCTTTATCTGTAAATGAGACTCCCGCAGTTTTCTTTTGATTGTTGATTATATCATAGATCATCAGGCTTCGCCTTACAAAAATATTAGAAAACAATTAAAATTTCTAAAAGTTGCTGTCCTTATGCAAAAAAGCTTACTGTTCCCGGTCAGAATATGAATAATATCCAAAAAAAAGCCGGGCCGACAGGCTCCCTGTGCGTAAGGAACTGTTCGTACATCTGGAACAGTTCCCGAGGAGCTGCCGGTCCGGCTGAACTTCTTTTCTTTTTCAGGTCTGATCCGGACGCTGTCCAAGGGTGACGGTGATGCTCTGCTCTGTGTAGATTCCGCTGTCAGCCCTTGCGATGACAAGATCGACCTTCTCTCCGGGAGCATAATACATCAGTCTCTGTATCAGCTCCTTCCGGCTGTCAACCTTCTGTCCGTCGACCTTCTCAATGATATCCCCCCGTCTCAGGCCTGCTGCCTCTGCAGGACCTCCGGAGACGGCCTCCGCCACAAAAGCACCTGCGGGGACATCATACATCCAGATGGTCTCCGCGGAAAGATCCGCAAGATTTACTCCAAGATACCCTGCTTCCCCTTCGCTGAGCTTCACCCGGGTTTTCCGGTTCATCAGATCCTCCAGAATGGGATAGGCCATGGAAATGGGTATCGCGTAGCCCATTCCCTCGGAATCCGACACGGAGGACTTGGCCGTATTGATCCCGATAAGCTCTCCCTTCAGGTTCAGGAGAGCGCCGCCGCTGTTGCCCCGGTTGATCGCGGCATCGGTCTGGATCAGCTGTGTGCCTCCTCCATCAGAGGTGCTGATGGTCCGGTTTAAAGCACTGACCCAGCCGGAGGTCAGGGACTGCCCGTATCCCAGGGCGTTTCCTATGGCTACTACCTGTTCTCCCACTACAAGGCTGTCAGAATCCCCAAGGGATGCGACCCGCAGCTGGGAAAGGGTTTCCTCTGCCACATCCGCCTTATTTACGGATACCACAGCCAGGTCATTTGCCTCATCCGTTCCTTTTATGGTGGCACTTACCGCATTCTCGATATCCAGCGTGTTTCCATAGAACATGGCCTCGGTTTCCTTTTCGGCGCTTTTCACATCTCCGTCGAAGAAACAGACGGTGACGGTCGTGGCATCCGCCACCACATGATTATTGGTAGCGATCAGAAGCTCATCTTCATTTTCTCCTACGATAATCCCGGACCCGCTGGAAGCGCTCTTATAATTCTGGGTTCTCCAGCCATAAAACCCATAATAGCTGGGAATCTCCTGTATGCTCACCGTGGAGATCGCCACTACAGAAGGCATACAGGCCTGTGCGACAGCAGCCACGATCCCCTTTTCTGCCGCAATGCTGGCTGATATCCCCTCCTCCTCAGTGGTAAGGGCTGCCCGTACCGCGGGAACTCCGGCCGATATTTCTTCTCCGGCAAGGGCGGCTGCTGTCTCCTGCCGGGAAATTCCTGCGTCTGCCTTTTTTCCGCCCGGCAGAAGCTTCCCTGCCAGGAAAAAGGTCAGGGCAGCGCACAATCCGAACAGGATTCCGGAAAAAGCCATGGTAAGGATCCGGTTTCTTTGCCTCCTTCTTCTTCGTTCCCTTCTGAGTGCTTCTTTATATTGTTTCTCCACTGCAGAATACTCTGCATTATTTCTCTCCTCGTTCGTCTGGTTCTCTTTGACCCTATAACAGGTATAACCCGAGGGAACAGGACGATTTTCTCTCTCTTCACTCATCTCTGACGTGCTCCCTTCTATCTGTCTATGTGTATCAGTGTAGCAGTCAAATGTGTAGAAACTGTGATGAAATCGTCAAAAGACTATGATGGATCAGAGAAAACAATGTTTTTCCAGTACCCCTTATTCATGGTAAGCCGCAGCACAACCTCCCTGGGAAGCCTCTGGAAATGTCTGCCCAGCAGATAACCTGTGTACTTTGCTGCGCTCTGAATCAGAAGCTCCCCAAGCAGATACGCTTTTCCGTCCCGGATGGCCTTCCGGGCTGTTCTTTTTACCAGTCGGATTCCCTCCCCCTCTGCGGGGACAGAGGCGAAAACCTCCGGAAATTCCACATGTGACACTCCAATATCAAAATTCCTGTGAAACTGCTGCAGCGGTGAATAATTGTGAGAATGGATCACCCTGGCGTCCGCGCAGTAGACGACACCGTATCCCATCCGCATGAGGGAGGAAGCCATGACCATATCCTCGTTGAAGATCGCCTTTGCCGGAAAGCCTCCCGCATATTCGTAGGATTCCCGCCAGTAAGCCGCACAGACATTGGAGCAGAAAAAGGCTTTGATCCCGTATTTTCCGGTATCCTCTATGTACCTGATACAGGTTTTTTCCGGATAATTGTACTCCCTGGTACATTTTTCCAGGTAGGAACAGCTTTTCCGGGGAATCTGCCGGGCGTAGACCGCTCCGGCCGTCGCCTCGTCAAGAAGCACCTGTGCCAGAGAGCTGATCAGATGCCGGTCTGCGGGAACCGCGTCCTGTGTCATAAATACCAGGACATCGCCGTCCGAGAGGTAATCCGCCGCCATACGGCGGGAAGCCCCGTGGTCAAATTCCTCTTTTCTGATATGGATCAGCTCCATTCCGGGATAGAGTTTTTCCAGACTCCTGTCCCAGTATTTTTCCTCTGTATTGACCACCAGAAGCCGGTCCGGCCGCCGTTCCTGCAGATACAGGCGTTTCAGAAGCACCGGAAATTCCTTTCCGGGCTTATAGGTAAAAACTGCTGCATGAATACGTATTTCCTTCAGATCCATCCTTCTCCTCCGCGTCTGCGTTTTCTTCCATGACAGGGATCAGAAAAAGCTGCGGCCACGGGCATCCCATAGGAACGCTTCGATGACCGCAGCTTTCATTTTCAACAACAGAGTGAAAAACTGTCCGTAAATAACCAGGGAATACTGCCTGTGAACAATTCCTTATTCTCCGTCGTCTCCTGCGTCAATATAATAAATCTCATCGTCGGTGCTGCCTTCTTCGGTGCTGTCTCCGTAATCTCCGCCATAGTCGTCATTTCCGCCGTAGTCGTCATTTCCACCGCCGCTGTAAATCGCATCCTGGCTGCTGTCGCTGGATTCCGCGGAGACCTGGCCTCCATCCTCCTGATAGCCGCCGTCCCCGGAACCGCCGTCGCTGTAGCCGCTGTCCGTATTGCCGCCGTCACTGTAGCCGCCGTCTGTGGAACCGCCGTCCGTACTCCCCCCGTCACTGTAGCCGCCGTCCGTATTGCCGCCATCGGTGTTACCGCTGTCCGTGCTGCCATTGTCGGCAGAACCGCCGTCGCTGTAGCCGCCGTCCGTATTACCGCCATCGCTGTAGCCTCCGTCGGAATAGCCGCCGCTGCCGGAACCGCCGTCATCATAGCCTGAAGAGGAACCGCCGTCATTGTAGCCTGAAGAAGAACCGCCGTCGTTGTAGCCTGAAGAGGAGCCGCCGTCGCTGTAGCCTGAGGAGGAGCCGCCGTCGCTGTAGCCGCCTGTGGAGGAACCTCCGCCGCCGGAATTGCTGCTGTCGTCGCTCCAGTCGTAATTTCCCTGACCGGAGTTCCCGTAATAGCTGCCGGAATCCCCGGAGCTGCTGCTGTAATTGTTGTTCATATTTTCCTGGTAGCTGCTGTAATCCCCGTCGGCGTATATATTCTCTCCGCTTCCGTTGTCCTGCCACAGGAAGGTATCGTCGGTTGTATTTTCCTCTGTCTGCGGAACAGGCGGGGCGGTATCAACGATATTCTCCTCGCCGCCTACTATGGCGATAATCTTATCGCTTCTTTCCTCTACTGTAGCGGAAGGCTTATAGCCCTTTGTGCCGAAGAGGAAATCATGCAGAGTGCTTACATTGGAGGTCAGAGAGGTAGGTACAATGATATCTCCCCGGATATTGGAAAACTTGTAGGAAGAGGGACATCCTGTGGTTTC
>JAFOJB010000022.1 GCA_017420455.1 Blautia sp. | reverse complement strand
TGGCAGGCGGAGAGACCGTGGTGCACCTGACCGGGACCGGCCTTGGCGGCAGGAACCAGGAGCTGGCACTGGCGGCAGCCCCTGCGATTGAGGGCTTAAACGCGGCTGTTTTTTCTGTAGGAAGCGATGGAACAGATGGGCCGACAGATGCCGCCGGAGGATATGTGGACGGAGACAGCGCCGCCTCTCTTCGAAAAGCAGGAAAGAGTATCGCGAGGGTGCTGCAGGATAATGACGCGTATCATGCACTGGCTGAGATCGACGGCCTGATCATGACCGGCCCCACCGGAACCAATGTGAATGATGTGGCAGTCGCATTGCTGAACGGCTGACAGTAATTCGGAAGTACCCTTCCCGCAGGCTGTGTCCGCACGGCAGCGGGGAGGGTACTTTTAACGCTTTATGAACAGATTAACGGAAATTCTGACAGTTCCCCGGTTTTTCGATTGCAGGAAAAGTCGGAAAAAAGAGACAGATTCTGTTGTCGACCATATTCTGGCCTGCTTTGTAAAAATCGCCATCCGATAACAATGATTGTCAGTATTGTGAATAACAGGAGTGTTGCAGCATGAACATAATCAGAAATAAGTCAATATTTATATCAGCATTTCTTTGCAAGGCACTTCAGGGAATATGTATTGCAGGCACAGTTTTCCTTGTGGCTGCGTCAGGCGGCAGAACAGTCAGGGCTGACACGCAGGAGAAAAAGGAAATATGCGGTTATCTGGGAAAGACGTATTCGGAAATCCTGTCAGATTTTGACGACACTCTGGAAATCGTTTCTACGGATCAGAGAGAATCCAGAATATGCCTGACAGACGGGGAGATCTGGTTCTTTTTCGAATACCTGTACATGCAGGATATGCAGGACATCCCCGTCAACGAAATCGCCATCACAGGAGGAACCGGGAAATCGAACTACAGGATCGGGGACTATCTGACAGTCGGAGCCACAAGGATGGACGAGATCGTATATCTGGAGGATATGGGATATACAAAGCTCTTTTCCTCTGCTGACTATAAAAATTACTGGGTAAAGGATGACTTCCTTGTGATCGTGACACGCGGACCCTGGGCAGGGGCAGACATGCTCCAGCTGACCAGAATCTATCCGGAAGGATAAGAGGAGCAGGCGCTGACCGGCTTCTGCGAGGTATTGGAAATGAATCAGTGTGAAAGCTGTACGTATTTTGTCTATGATGAGGAGTATGAAGAATATGTCTGTGAAGCCGATATGGACGAGGACGATTTCGGCAGACTGATGGAACAGGGAACTTCTGCATGCCGGTGTTATCGGGACGGTGATGAATACCGTATCGTGCGGCATCAGATGTAAAAAATGATTTTTCATTGACCAAATGTTAATTCGAACGTATAATATGATATCCAGAGAAATCAGAGCAAAGAAAAGCCATAACGGAAACAATAACGGCAGCCATAGCGAAGCGGGGCCGCAGCGAAACGGAAGCTATTGTGAAACGGAAGCCATAGCGAAGCGGAAGCTATTGTGAAACGGAAGCCATAGCGAAACAGAAGCTGTATGGAAAGCTGCGGCAGCATTTGGAGGATTTCAGAAAAGATGAGCGAACCCATGGACGGATATGAATATCTGAAAATGTTGAAGGAGCAGGGCGATAAAGAACCGCCTCGTTTCGGGGAATTTTCCGTATTTCTTGAACGAAAGGCCAGAAAAGAGGGCGTTCCCATCAATGGCCAGTTTGAACTTACACCCCTGTGCAATCTGAGTTGTAAAATGTGTTATGTTCATCTGACAAAGAGCCAGCTGCAGGGACAGTCCCTTCTGACAGCAGAACAATGGAAGGATCTGATGCATCAGGCCTTTACGGCCGGAATGTTTCAGGCTACCCTGACCGGCGGCGAATGCCTGACTTATCCGGGTTTCGAAGAGGTCTATCTGTATCTTCACAGTCTCGGATGTCAGGTCGATATTCTGACGAACGGGGTTCTGCTGGATGAAGAAAGGATACGCTTTTTTAAGGCGCATCCCCCGGCTTTTCTCCAGATCACACTGTACGGCGCAGATGAAGATTCCTACGAACGGGTGACCGGGCAGAGGGTATACCGGAGAGTGATCGAAAACATACAGCGTGTCAGAGAAGCAGGGTTTCCTTTTTCCATAAGCATTACGCCGAACCGTTTCCTGGGGGAGGGCATTTTTGATACGATCCGCAAGGCAAAAGAGCTTTCCGGGAATCTTTTTATCAATACCTCTCTGTTCGTCCCGGCGCAGGAGCCGTGGCGCATGCAGAAATCTGATGATCTGGATGTTGAGACCTATGTCAGAATCCTTCGGTTCCGTCAGGAACTGGATGGGATCGTAAATCCGGAGATTCCGGAAAGTGAGCTGCCGGCTCCCGGCGGGTCGCACCGGGAATGCGATGAATGCGGGCTCTACTGTGGAGGAGGGCGTTCCGGCTTTGTGATCAACTGGAAAGGCGAAATGTGCATCTGCAATCGAATGGAAGCAAGAAGCTATCCTCTTCGCGATGGGTTTTCAGAAGCCTGGCGCAGGATTCATGAGATCGCAGACAGCTGGCCCAGAGTTCCGGAGTGTCAGGATTGTGCCTACGAAGAAGTCTGCGATAAATGCGTTGCCAGATTTCTGGAGCATGCAGAAGCCGGAAAACAGCCAAAGGCAATCTGTGAACAGACAAGATATAAAGTAAGTCACGGGATTCTGCCCCTCCCGCAATGTGAGACATGATATTACGAACACTGCATTGCCAACTGAAGACAACGCAGTCAGGACGGGATTCAGACAGGCAGACTTAAGTTATTGATGAACAGTTCCTTTCCTGCAGACAGAGCATGGCGGAAGGGAAATCTATTGATGATTTCAGTGCAGAAGGTTGTCCTTATTGCACTGGAAACATAAATTTTTTAAGGAAAGGAGAGTGAAGTGACCGCATGAAACAAGCTTATGTATCTCCGAGGATTGAGAAGATCGAGTTTGACAGCGTCGATATTATCCTTACATCCATGTCATCGGCAGGGAATGGTGATGTCGGCAAAGGAAAAGGCAAAGGCGGCGGTTGTGATGGTCAACCCTATCATCCGAACCAGAGGACATTCAGCAACGGCAGAAACAGCGGCTGCAACTGACCGCGGGAGGCATTGATTTGAAAGCAGCAAAGGGATTTATTCTACGGAATGTGGTAGGCGAATACATCTTAATGCCTGTCGACGATAAAATCGCAGAATTCAATGGCACAGTGCTGATGAACAAACTGTCCGCTTTTGTCTGGGAAAAGCTGCAGACATCTGTTTCACGTGAGGAAATCCTGGGAGACATTCTGCAGGAGTTCGAGATAGACGAGGCAACCGCCTCCAAAGATCTCGACGAACTTCTCGCCGGAATGCAGGAACTTGGCATTCTGGAAGCAGATGAATGCTGACATTCTGCGGCGCAGAAAATGATCAGAAAAAGGTGCTGCCAGGGATGGGTTTACCAACTCTCCCCGGCAGCACCTTTTGTTTACTGAGGCATGAGGAAGACAGGGGGAAGACAGGGGG
>JAFOJB010000229.1 GCA_017420455.1 Blautia sp. | reverse complement strand
TTGAGGCATATACAGATATTTTGTTTGAGGGGGAGAAGCTTATGATTGTGGAAAAGTACAGAGATTATCTTTTTATGCGTTATCACAGGACGGATTTTCCAAAGGAGTTACCAGAGGAAAGACGTCAGAAATCTCATATTCTCTCTATGAAGATCGTACATGATTCGGAGGAAGAGTAAGGTCATGCTGTATTCTGTTGTGATCCCTGTCTATAACAATGAGCCGGATCAGATAAAGAGATGCCTTGACAGTTTGTGCGGCCATCCGGGGCCGGAGACGGAAGTACTTCTTGTGGATGATGGGAGCGATCCGGAAACCGCGCTTTTTCTGGAACAGATAGCTTCCGAACTACAGAATGTCGGGGTGTTTCGTATGCCACACAGAGGAGTTTCTTCTGCCAGAAACTACGGAACTGCGAAGGCGCATGGAAAATATATTGTCTATGTAGATGCCGATGATGAGATCATTCCGGGATGTCTGCAGGCTTTTGCCGGACTGTTGGACCAAAGTTCTCCGGAAATCGTTTTTACAGACATAGGGAGAGAAAGAAATTTGCTTTCGGAAGAGATTATTTACAGGAATTCCAGTTATGGCACAGTGCGGAAAGAGAATCTTTTTTCTTACTTTCTTCTGATGAATACGGCAGCCCTTCGCCATGAGAGCCATTGGCTGAACAGAGCTCCTCATGGCCGTTTTGTGCGTAGCGACCTTGCGAAAGCTTCGACTTTTCCTGAGGATCTCTCTTTCGGAGAGGATGTTCTGTGGAATATAAAGCTTGTAAGCCAGGCAGAAAATATTCTTCATATCCCGGTGCAGACCTATGTGTATCATAAAAATCTGAAGTCTGCGACGCAGACAGAAAGACCTTTGTTTCCGGAAGAAGTAAGAAAACTGTTTTTGCGGATACGATCCTGGATTCCGAATCTGGAGAGAGAAATCTGTACGTCGGCTGTGGAATACTTTACGATCATGATGCGTCTTTATGTTTTTGCGTCTGCCGCTGAAGGTAGATACCACAGATATCTTGAAGAAGCAAGAACCGGATTCTGGAAAACAAATATAAAAGGAGCAGATCCGAGAAAACTGAAGGGACGGTATTTTGCGACAGCATTTCTTTACAGGCTGCATATGTACCGGATCCTGTACGGTATGTTCTGGGTCTATTATCGATTTATTGCCAGAGGTGAGTAGATGAGGCTGGAAGAACATATCCTGGTCATTGTGACGTTCAACAGAATCGCTTTACTGAAAAAATGTCTGCAGGCGGCGTTTTCACAGACAACTCCGTATTCTGCTGTTGTAATTGTGGATAATTCCAGTGCGGACGGGACACGTGAATACCTGAAGTCATTTCAGAAAGATTCCCGTATCTTTGTGCTGACTGAGGAGAAAAATGTCGGCGGTGCAGGAGGCTTTGCAGATGGAGTACAAAAAGCCATGGAACTGGGTGCCGACTGGATTACGCTGATAGATGACGATGCGATCCTGTATGATGATTTCCTGGAAAAAATCATGGAGGGGATCGAAAAGTGGAGAGACATCGCAGAAATGTTTGCCGGTGTCCCACTTACGAGAGGTATTAGGATCGGGCATAGAAGAAGGATAAGAAAAGGGGTTGTATACAGGGAATACGCTGTACCGTCAGAAGAATACAGAGAACCGTATTTTACATGCCAGATTGCTTCTTTCTGTGGCCTGGTTCTCTCCTCGAAACTGGTTGAGAAGATCGGGCTTCCGGAGGGGGGATATTTTATCTGGTACGACGATACCGAATACTGTCTCAGGGCGCAGCCATATTCTCCGGTCGTGAATTGCAACAGGGCGATGATCGATCACAGAGCAACTATGGATCGCGGGGAATATCAGATTGGCTGGAAGGAATATTATGGAATTCGGAACCGTATTGATATGGCACTGCGCCATTACGGGAAAAGGACGGCAGTCTTTATTGCTTCACGAAAGGCTGTAAGAGGATTCCTGGAAAGCATTCGGGTGTTAAGAAAAAGTGGGATCCGTGAATGTGCTTACGTCCTCCGATTATATAGAAGGGGGATTTCCGACGGCTTCCATAGAAGACTGGGCCTTCGGTCTCCCTATACTCCTGCGTGACACACGGCAGAAGATCGAAGTGGATGCGAAGTCTGGAAACAGCCAATACATAAACGATGACTTTTTGCACTGGAATCATGAATTTGAATTAAGAGGTGGAAAGAAAGTAATGGGGAAAGTATGGAGTTTGGTGACGTTAGTATTCTATCTAGGGGCAGTTCCCTTTCTGATGGGGAGTCTTTATGTACCTCAGTGCAGAAAACTGCTTAGCGCTGTGCGAAGCTGGGGCTATGGAATGATTACAATGATGGCGGCATATCAGATTGTCTGTGTTCCACTGATTCTTCTGCACAGACCGCTTACAGAGACGGTGATTCTGTGGCATGTGCTTCTGGCTGGATGGCTGGCGGTCTGCTTTTTTTTGCGGATAAAGCAGAAAACAGGTTCTGGTGAAGATGTCTGCGGGAAAAAATGGAAGAATACGGAATTCATCCTTCTGGGAGTCCTTCTGTTCTTTGTTCTTTCACAGTGCGCATTTTATGCACTGGGCATGCATGTAGACGACGATGACGCAAGATATGTGGCAAATGCTGTGGCAGCCTGGGAAACAAATACCATGTTTCATTTCCACCCGAACAATGGGGAAGCCATGAGCTATTTTATGGGAGAGATCGGAAAAGAAGTGACGTCGCCAATCATGATGTACTATGCGGCTCTCAGCATGTTGCTCAGAATTCATCCGACGATTCTATGCCATACGATCCTTCCGACGGTGCTCCTGATACTGAGCTACTGTATTTTGTGGCTTCTCTCGGATGAAATCTGGCCAAAGGAGCGGCAAAAAAGATTAATTTTTCTGATTCTCTGTGCCGTCTTCAGAATAATGGGCAATACCAGCACCTATACAGATGCTTCTGTGATCCTTATGCGGCTGTGGCAGGGAAAGGCTCTGGTTCCTGCTGTTTTTCTGCCATTTATACTGGTGTTGTATTTGCGCTTTTACATGAAGATGGAAAAACCATATCCCGTTCTTTTACTGCTGACAGGCAATGTGGCGGCCTGCCTGGCATCTGGGATGGGGATTTATCTGACCGCGATCATGACAGGCTGCTGTGCAGTGGCTTTGATGATACGTCAGAAAAGCTTCCGAAGCGGCCTGCCTGTGCTGCTATGCTGCATTCCCAACCTTTGCTATGCTGGAATTTATCTGTTGATCCTGAAAGTGATTTTGCGTTGAGGTGATGCCCTATGTTGATGGAGAATAGTTCCTTTATTGAAATTTTTGAGTTATATTTCGGAGGAAGATACATATATGTGCTTCTTGTGTGCCTGATCGCAGCGCTTATCTTTTTGAGAAAGAAAACAAGAATATCTGGAGCATTTCTCTTATTTCTTATCGTGACAATCATATGTACCTGCAACCCTTTGGCCATGATGTTCTGGACTAAGATCATAAAGCGGCATATTTATAGGAGGATGTTCTGGAACCTTTCGCTGATTGTGCTGTTTTCTTTTGTGGTAACTGAACTGCTCTGCAGTAAAAAGAAATGGGTTTCCGTTCTGTGCGCAGCAGCGACTGTTTTTTGTCTCTGCTTTTTCGGAAAGAGCATGTATTTTACCGGTAATTTTGAAAGGACAACAAACCCCTTTAAGATACCCCAGAATGCTGCTTCTATTGCAAATTATCTGGTCACGGAGGAAGAGGGAAAGGAAACAAGGGTTCTGGCACCATCTGGGATATTCTGTTACCTGAGGCAGTACAGTTCCAGAATTCATCAACTGTATGGAAGAGATATCTACGGATATACCTCACCGGTAGAAAGTGAAGAAAAGCATCGGCTGTTTGCCTGTATGGAGGCAGAAAACATAGATGTTCCATATGTATTTCCGACAGCCAGAAGTTTTGGATGTACATACATTATTCTGGACATGGAGAAACCGCTTACGGCAGATCCTTTGAAGTACGGATATGATATAGCTGCGGACATTGGCGGCTGCAGGATATATAAAGTGAAAGAGGAATAAGGGACATACGCAGATGGATAAAAACGTAAGGCATGTTTTTATAATTGGAAGCAAAGGGATTCCAGCCAGATATGGAGGCTTCGAAACATTTGTTCAGGAACTGGTCCGGCGGAAGAAATCTGACAGGATTTTCTATCATGTGGCCTGTTCCTTGGAAGAATCTATGATCCTGGACAGTAAAAGAGTATTTTATTATGAAGGCGCGCAGTGCTTTGTGATACCAATGTGGACCATCGGCGCAGGAAAGGCAATCGTGTATGACTTAGAAGCACTGAAATTCTGCGCCTATTATATAGAAAGGGCGGGAATAAAAGATGCAGCCGTTTATGTGCTTGCCTGCAGGGTTGGACCGTTCTTTGAGTTTTACTGCCGAAAACTAAGAAAACTCGGAGCATATGTATATCTGAATCCTGACGGGCATGAGTGGAAAAGAGCAAAGTGGAATTACTGGATTAAGAAATACTGGAAGTATTCCGAGAAGAGGATGGTACAGTCGGCGGATTATGTCATCTGCGACAGTATGAGTATTAGAAAGTACATAAATACAGAATACAGAAAATACCATCCGCATACCGGTTTTATCCCATATGGCGCCGATGTGACAGATAAGGATTCCGAACAGTATTGCAGGGGTCTTTTGCGCGCCAGGGAGTGGCTTGCTGCCCGAGGACTGGAGCCGGGAGGATACTACCTGATCGTAGGACGATTTGTTCCGGAAAACAATTATGAAACAATGCTGAAGGAATTCCGGAAATCTGTGACAAAGAGATCCCTGCTGATTATCACGAATGTGGAGGAATCCCCATTTCTTTCCCATCTGCGCGAAGCAACGCGGTTTGAAGAAGACAAGAGGATCCTGTTCCCGGGAACGGTTTATGACTCAGAGCTTCTCGGAGGTATCCGAAGTCTTGCCTGGGCCTATCTCCACGGCCATTCTGTAGGAGGGACGAATCCCTCTCTACTGGAATCGCTGGGAATGACACGGATCAATCTCCTGTTTGATGTTTCTTTTAACCGGGAGGTTGGGGAGGACTCTGCGCTTTACTGGGATCTGGAGAAAGGGAGCCTCAGCAGATTATTAAACAGTGCAGACGGACTATCAGAGGAACAGGCTGAGGTGTTTGGAAGAAAGGCGCGAGATAATATTGAAACAAGGTATTCATGGAATTCCGTTGTAGCCCGGTATGAAAAACTGTTTCTTGAAGGTCCGGTTGAGTAGAGGAGACTGTTCATGGAGATGAAGAATCTGTTCGTCACGCAGTCTTATCAGGATAATATCAAGGCTTATGAAGGGATTCTCTCCGAAAGAAGAAAAGTTC
>JAFOJB010000228.1 GCA_017420455.1 Blautia sp. | reverse complement strand
TACTGCTGTTTTCTTCGGAAGAAGCTGCAGCTTCGTCTGCAGTGGAGCTGCCGGCATCGCTTCCTGCGGGCGGAATATTTTCCAGCCGGGCCTGGCCGAGATTTTCAAGTCCCTCTTCTGCCCTTCTCTGCACATTCTCCAGATACAGGTCTGCAGCCTTCTGGGCATTCTCCAGCACCTTGTAGATAGCTAGAGAAGCTTCCGCTATGGAACCGCTGTTATCTATCAGGACTCTGCGGTCTGCCAGCTCCCTGTTTGCCTCTTCCAGTTCCTTCGTCAGGCGGTCGATCTCTTTGCTATGCGTCACCAGCAGCTCCAGCAGTTCTCCCCTTTTCAGTTTTTTCAGCTCTTTTTGTGTCATAGGTTTGTATTATCTCCTTTTCATATGCTGTTTATGCATAGGTGTAGGCGACAGTATTGATCTTCAGTCTCTGTTCCAGGTCACCGGCATTCTGGAAGTTCCCTTTCAGGATATCCTTGTCCGCCAGATAGATTTTTACAGGCTCTTCGCTCTGGATGGTAAAATAGTTATCCTCGAAGATGACATCTGCGTCCTCGAAATCCAGCTCCACAAAGGGGGCAAAGGTATCGCTCTGCAGGGTAAGAAGGTAACCCTCTTCCTTTCTCTCGACATCGCAGCGGATATTGGATTTCGGAAGGAGCATCTTCTTGAAGGGTACGAAGGTTTCGCATTCCCGGAGGACGGTGCCGTCCTCGAACACCACCTCGGCGGTAAGGAACAGCTCCTCCCTGTTCATGGGAACATCGCCGATCCCGGTGAATTCCGCCGGGAATTCAATGGATGCGGCAACGTCTGAAGTGAAGGCAGGAATGCCGAACTTCTGCTGGCATTCGTACACCGTATGGAAATACAGGTCCTTCACCCGAAGATAGGCTTTTCCTACCAGTTTCTTTCCGGTCTCGTTCTCCACATAGACGGAGGCGTTATCCTCCTTTTTCAGGATACTGATGGCTGCAGGGGCAAAGAATTTCTTCGCCAGATAGTGGAGGGGCTTCCACCGGCCGTAGTAGTCGATGCTGGCCCAGGAGGCTACCGGCCAGTTATCGTTCAGCTGCCAGTACAGGGCGCCCATGCAGCGGCCGCGGTTCCTTCTCCAGTGCTCTACGCCATACTTGATGGCCATTCCCTGCAGGACCTGGGTGATATAGAGAATGCTCTGCAGGTCCTTGGGATAGCGGAAGTTTTCCGCCAGATAATATAACAGCTTTCCATTGGCGGAATTGTTTTTCTGGTGGCTCTCCATGACCGGGGAGAAAATGTTCAGATCCTCCGCTTCCGTGTAGCGCTTCACTGTCTTCATGCAGGGGAAGGACTGGAAGCCGAATTCCGAACAGAACCGGAAGTAATGGTTCTGATAATCTGTGAAAGGCAGCAGCCCGTGCCATACCATCCAGTAATGGGTATCGCCCCTGTTCTCGTCGTCCGGGTCGTCGAAGCAGCCGCCGGAGGAGGGAGAGGATGGCCAGAAGAAGGTCTGGTCGTCCACTGCTCTTACAGTCTTCGGCAGGATATCCTCGAACATCTTGATATAATCTGCCCGCAC
>JAFOJB010000227.1 GCA_017420455.1 Blautia sp. | reverse complement strand
TACAGGACGCCGGGAAGAACAGCGTCAGGAGTACCGGAGCGCCAGAAGGGACGATAATCCGGATCTCATTTACGGCCGGGATTTCGAGGGAGAAACCATCCCTCTGGAAACCATTACCGGAGAGATGGGCGAGGTGCTGATCCGCGGCCAGGTGATCAGTGTGGAGGCCAGGGAGATCCGGAACGAAAAGACCATTCTGATCTTCCCGGTGACGGATTTTACCGATACCATTGTGGTAAAGATGTTCCTGCGGAACGAGCAGGTGCCGGAGGTGACGGCGGAACTGAAGCCCAAAGCCTTTATCAGGATCCGGGGCGTCACTACCATCGACCGCTTCGACGGAGAGCTGACCATCGGAAATATCTGGGGCATCAAAAAGATCGGAGACTTTACCTCTGTCAGAATGGACAACAGTCCCATGAAACGGGTGGAGCTCCACTGTCATACCAAGATGAGCGATATGGACGGCGTGACGGATGCCAAAGCGCTGGTGAAGCGGGCGTATCAGTGGGGACATCCTGCCATCGCCATTACGGACCATGGGGTGGTGCAGGCCTTTCCGGAGGCAAACCACTGCTTTGATGCCTGGGGAGGCTGTGTGCCGAAGGAATCGGATTTCAAGGTACTCTATGGAATGGAAGCCTACCTGGTGGACGACCTGAAGGGAATTGTCACCAATGGCAGGGGCCAGTCTCTCCAGGGGAAATTCGTAGTTTTCGATATCGAGACCACCGGATTCTCTCCCCTGACCTGCAGGATCATCGAGATCGGAGCGGTCAGGGTGGAGAACGGGGTCGTCACGGACAGGTTTTCCACCTTTGTGAATCCGCAGGTGCCCATTCCTTTCAAGATCGAGCAGCTGACCAGCATCAATGACGCCATGGTGATGGATGCGCCTGTCATTGAAACGGTTCTTCCGGAGTTTCTGAAGTTCTGTGAAGGAGCGGTGATGGTGGCCCATAATGCGGATTTTGACATGAGCTTTATCATGGAAAACTGCCGCAGGCAGGAGCTGCCGGATACCTTTACCTATGTTGACACCGTGGGAATGGCGAGGTTCCTTCTGCCGGCGCTGAACCGCTTCAAGCTGGATACGGTTGCCAAGGCTGTGGGAGTGAATCTGCAGAACCATCACCGGGCCGTGGATGACGCCGGCTGCACCGCGGAGATCTTTGTGAAATTCGTGAAGATGCTGGAGGAGAGAGGCATCTTCGATGTAGATGAGCTGAACAGACAGGGGGCGGTTTCGCCGGATACCATCAGAAAGCTGCCCACTTATCACGCAGTGATCTTCATGCGGAACGAAACAGGCCGGATCAACCTGTACAAACTGGTGAGCAAGTCTCATCTGGTCTATTACCACAGAAGGCCCCGTGTTCCAAAGAGCGTGTTCCTGCAGCACAGAGAGGGGCTGCTGATCGGCAGCGCCTGCGAGGCGGGAGAGCTGTACCAGGCTCTTCTCCGGAACGCCTCGGACCAGGAGATCGCAAGGCTGGTGGATTTCTACGATTATCTGGAGATCCAGCCCATCGGGAACAATGCCTTCATGATCGCGGATCCGGATAATGATCTGGTGCAGTCCGAGGAGGACCTCCGGGAGCTGAACCGGAAGATCGTAAAGCTGGGAGAACAGTTCCAGAAGCCGGTGGTCGCCACCTGCGATGTCCATTTTATGGATCCGCAGGACGAGATCTACCGGAGGATCATCATGGCGGGGAACGGGTTCCCGGACGCGGACAAGCAGGCGCCTTTGTACCTTCGGACTACGGAGGAAATGCTGGAGGAGTTTTCCTATCTGGGAAGCGAGAAGGCGGAGGAGGTGGTCATCACCAATACCAATAAGATCGCGGACATGATCGAGAAGATGTCCCCCATCCATCCGGATAAATACCCTCCGGTCATCGAGAATTCCGACCGGGACCTGAAGGATATGTGCTATCAGAAGGCGCATGAAATCTATGGAGATCCGCTCCCGAAGATTGTAGAGGACCGTCTGGCCAGGGAGCTGCATTCCATCATCTCCAACGGCTACGCGGTGATGTATATCATTGCCCAGAAGCTGGTGCATAAGTCCAACTCAGATGGATATCTGGTGGGGTCCAGAGGGTCGGTCGGGTCTTCCTTTGCCGCCACCATGTCGGGAATCACGGAGGTGAATCCCCTTCCGCCCCACTATGTATGCCCTTCCTGCAAATACAGTGATTTCGATTCGGAGGAAGTAAAGAAATACTCCGATAAGGTAGGCTGCGACATGCCGGACCGTCTGTGTCCGAAATGCGGTGCGCCTATGAAAAAGAACGGCTTCAATATTCCCTTCGAGACTTTCCTGGGCTTTAAAGGGGACAAGGAACCGGATATCGACCTGAATTTCTCCGGAGAATATCAGGCGGTCGCTCATAAATACACGGAAGTGATCTTCGGGGAGGGTCATACCTTCAAGGCAGGAACCATCGGTACGCTGGCGGAAAAGACGGCCTTCGGCTATGTGAAAAACTATTTCGAGGAAAGAGGGCAGCACAAGCGCTACTGCGAGATCAACCGGATCGTGCAGGGCTGTACCGGGATCCGCAGGACCACCGGGCAGCATCCCGGCGGCATCGTGGTGCTTCCCCACGGGGAGGAGATCGAGAAATTTACGCCGGTCCAGCATCCCGCCAACGATATGACCTCGGATATCGTCACCACGCATTTTGATTATCATTCCATCGACGGAAACCTTCTGAAGCTGGATATTCTCGGACATGATGATCCTACCATTATCCGTATGCTGGAGGATCTCACCAATACGGATGCCAAGGATGTGCCTCTTGATGACCAGAAGGTCATGTCCCTGTTTTCTTCCACAAAAGCCCTGGGAATCACTCCCGAGGATATCGGAGGCTGCCCCCTTGGCTGTCTTGGCGTGCCGGAGTTCGGCACGGACTTCGTCATCGGAATGGTTCAGGAGGCAAAGCCTACCTGTTTTTCGGATCTGATCCGGATCTCCGGCCTTTCCCATGGAACCAATGTGTGGCTGGGAAATGCCCAGACGCTGATCAGCGAGGGAAAGGCCACGATCTCTACGGCTATCTGTACCCGTGACGACATCATGGGGTACCTGATCAGTATGGGCGTGGAGAGCAGCCAGGCATTCACCATCATGGAAAGCGTCCGGAAGGGAAAGGGGCTCCGGCCGGACTGGGAGACGATCATGACGGAGCACAATGTGCCGGACTGGTATATCTGGTCCTGCAAGCAGATCTCCTACATGTTCCCCAAGGCCCACGCGGCGGCCTATGTCATGATGGCTTACCGTATTGCCTGGTATAAGATCTATCAGCCGCTGGCTTACTATGCGGCCTACTTCAGCATCAGGGCAACCAGCTTCTCCTATGAGCTGATGTGCATGGGAAGGGAGAGGCTGGAATACTATATGGCGGAGATCCGCAAAAAGGGCGACGCTGCCTCAAAGAAGGAGCAGGATCAGCTGAAGGATATGAAGATCGTGCAGGAAATGTATGCCAGAGGCTTTGGCTTTGAGAAGATCGACCTTTATAAGGCAAAGGCGCATCGCTTCCAGATCGTGGACGGGAAGCTGATGCCGGCTCTGGATACCATAGAGGGACTGGGAGACAAGGCGGCAGACGCCGTGGTAGAGGCGGCTGCCCAGGGCAGATTTCTTTCCAAGGACGATTTCCGGGACAGAACCAAGGTCAGCAAAACGGTGATCGACCTGATGGATGACCTGAAGCTGTTCGGAGATATCCCCCAGTCCAACCAGATGTCTATTTTCGACATCCATGTATGAACGCAGACAGGATCAGCTGCCTGCCATAATCAGGCAGCTGGTGCAGAGGAGCAGAGATCTGCCATAATCTGGCGGCCGCTGCAGAATTGTCGTCTGTCAGTGCGGACCGGGGATATATGATGCCTGTGCAAAAGGCGGATATATGGAGCAAAAAGACCGTTCAGCGGGGTGACGTCTTTCTGTACCGGAATCATATAAAAAGCAAAGTATGAAACAGGAGGAAATATGAAAAAAGAGGAACTTCGTTATCTGGAGCGTCTTGCAGAGCTGTATCCTACCATCGGAAAGGCCTCCACAGAGATCATCAATCTTCAGTCGATCCTGAACCTTCCAAAGGGAACCGAGCATTTCCTTTCGGATATTCACGGAGAATATGAGGCCTTTTCCCATGTGCTCCGGAACGGATCCGGGGCGGTGCGGAAAAAGATCGATGATGTCTTCGGACATACGCTTTCCAACCAGGATAAGCGTTCCCTTGCTACCCTGATCTATTATCCCAAGGAAAAGATCCGGCTGGTGAAGAAAACGGAACCGGATATGGAAAACTGGTACAAGATCACGCTGTACCGGCTTATCGAGGTATGCAAGACCACTGCCTCCAAGTATACCAGGTCGAAGGTGCGCAAGGCTCTTCCTGCAGACTATGCCTATGTCATTGAGGAACTGATCACGGAGAAGACGGAGGTGCTGGACAAGGAAGCCTACTATGATTCCATCGTGGATACCATCATCGACATCGGGAGGGCGGAGAATTTCATCATCGCCCTGGCGGAGCTCATCCAGAGGCTGGTGGTGGATCATCTGCATGTTCTTGGAGATATTTATGACAGAGGGCCGGGACCTCACTTTATCATGGACAAGCTGATGCGTTATCATTCTCTGGATATTCAGTGGGGCAACCATGACGTGGTCTGGATGGGAGCCGCCGCGGGACAGCCGGCCTGCATCGCCACCGTGATCCGCAACAGTATCCGCTATGGAAACCTGGATACTCTGGAGGATGGCTATGGAATCAATCTTCTTCCTCTGGCGACGTTTGCCATGGAAGTCTATAAAGACGATCCCTGTACCATGTTCGAGATGAAAGGCGCCAGCTCTTATAACGCACTGGAAAAGGAACTGGGAAAGAAGATGCACAAGGCGATCTGCGTGATCCAGTTCAAGCTGGAAGGGCAGCTGATCATGAAGAATCCGGACTTTGAGATGGAGGACAGATGCCTTCTGCACCGCATGGATCTGGAGAAGGGGACAGTCACCCTGGCAGACGGGAGCGAATTTCCGCTTCTGGATACCTGCTTTCCGACACTGGACATGGAGCACCCCTATGAGCTTACCCCCGAAGAGCATGAGGTGATGGACCGGATGGATTCTGCCTTCCGAAATTGTGAAAAACTTCAGAATCATATGCGTCTTTTACTTGACAAGGGGGGCCTTTATAAGGTATATAATGGGAATCTGCTTTTCCATGGCAGCGTCCCGCTGAACGATGACGGCACCCTGAAAGAGGTGAAGATCTACGGGGAAACCTACAAGGGCAAAGCGCTGTACGATGAGCTGGAGATGTTCGTCCGCAAGGCCTTTAATTCTGTGAAGACAGAAGGCCGCGAAAAGAGCCTGGACATGCTCTGGTATATCTGGGCAGCGCCGAATTCTCCTCTTTTCGGAAAGGATAAGATGGCTACCTTCGAGAGATACCTGATCGAGGAAAAGGAATCTCATAAGGAGAAAAAGAACGCGTATTACCGTCTGCTGGAAAACGAAGAGGTGGTGGATTCTCTTCTTCGTGAGTTCGGCCTGGATCCGGAAAAAGGGCATATCATCAACGGCCATGTACCGGTGCATCAGAGCGAGGGCGAGAGTCCGGTGAAGTGCAACGGCAAGGTGATCGTGATCGACGGAGGCTTCAGCAAGGCTTACCAGAAGGTGACAGGTATCGCGGGATATACGCTGATCTACAATTCCTATGGCCTGATCCTTTCTGCCCATGAGCCGTTTACCTCCACGGAGGAGGCCGTGGCCAAGGAAAGCGATATTGTTTCCAACCGGGTTGCGGTGCGCTATACCTCCCGGCGCCAGCTGGTAGGGGATACGGACAGCGGAAAGGCCCTGAAGGAGCGGATCGGGGAGCTTTCACAGCTGCTGGAGGCATACCGGGACGGAACCATCAAAGAGAAAAAGTAATACACGAGGAGTATGAAAAAATGGGCGGATTTTTTGGAGTGACATCGAAGACCAGTTGTGTCCTGGATCTTTTTTTCGGCATAGATTACCATTCTCATCTGGGAACCAGAAGGGGCGGTATGGCGGTCTATGATCCGCAGAAAGGGTTCGACAGAGCAATCCATAACATCGAAAATTCTCCATTTCGTACGAAATTTGAACGGGACGCCGCGGAGCTTCAGGGGAATTCCGGAATCGGCTGTATTTCGGATTATGAGCCGCAGCCCCTTCTGGTGAGGTCCCATCTGGGAAGCTTCGCGATCACGACTGTCGGCAAGATCAATAACATGGATGCCCTGATGGCGCAGTGCATGCAGCGCGGCCATACGCATTTCCTGGAGATGAGCGGAGGAACCGTGAATCCGACGGAGATGGTGGTGGCGCTGATCAACCAGAAGCCGACCATGACAGAGGGGCTTCGGTATGCCCAGGAAGTGATCGAGGGGTCAATGAGTATTCTGATCCTTACGCCAAAGGGGCTGGTGGCGGCCAGAGACCGTCTGGGCAGAACGCCCATCGTGATCGGCCGGAAGGAGGACGCGTATTGTGTGTCCTTTGAAAGCTTTGCTTATGTGAATCTGGGATATGAGGATTTCAGGGAGCTGGGACCCGGGGAGATCGTGATGGTTACTCCGGAGGGAGTCGAAACATTGTCCGCTCCCGGCTCTGAGATGAAGATCTGCTCCTTCCTCTGGGTATATTACGGATACCCGACTTCTACCTACGAAGGGGTCAATGTGGAGGAGATGCGCTATAAATGCGGTGAGCTGCTGGCGAAGAGAGATGCCGGCGATGTTCATCCCGATATCGTAGCCGGGGTGCCGGATTCGGGGATCGCCCATGCCATCGGGTATGCGAACGCATCCGGCGTACCCTTCGCGCGGCCGTTTATCAAGTATACGCCCACCTGGCCCCGTTCCTTTATGCCGACGCAGCAGAGCCAGAGGAATCTGATCGCGCGGATGAAGCTGATCCCGGTGCATCGGCTCATCAAGGGGAAGAGCCTGCTGATGATCGATGATTCCATCGTCCGGGGTACACAGCTTCGGGAGACAACGGAATTTCTGTACCGGAACGGGGCAGAGGAGGTGCATATCCGGCCTGCCTGTCCGCCGCTTCTGTATGGGTGCAAGTATCTGAATTTCTCGCGGTCGAAGTCCGAGATGGACCTGATCACAAGAAGGGTCATTGCCAGGAGAGAGGGAAATCAGGTGGACGACAGCATCCTGAAGGAGTATGCGGATCCGGATTCCTCGAATTACCGGGAGATGCTGGAAGAGATCCGGAAGGAACTGAATTTCACAAGCCTTAAGTTCCACAGGCTGGATGATCTGGAAAAATCCATCGACGTCGATCCCTGCAGGCTTTGTACTTACTGCTGGAGCGGAAAAGAGTGAGGCGTCCGGCGTCTGGACCTTTACCGCCCGCCGTTCTCTGAGAAAATACATATTGCCGGTTAAGAAGACGGGCAGAAACACCCGTCTTCCTGACAGGCGGTTTCCGGCATTTCTTTCAATCCGGTCACTGTTCCTTCGGTCTGCCTTTCTATCTCCGCAAGGACCTGGCCTGCCTTTTTCTTTTTTCAGTTTTTCTTTAATCTCCCTGCATATCCTCTTTTTGTCTGCAGATATCATATCTGTCTGCATGTATCATATCTGTCTGCATATCCTGTATCCGTCCGCATCTTCCC
>JAFOJB010000226.1 GCA_017420455.1 Blautia sp. | reverse complement strand
TGGAGAAAAGCTTTCCGGAGAAAACAGCCATGAAACCGGTAACTGCCTTTACATTGATGGAACTGGTAGAACTGGCTCCCGAAAGGATCTGGGTACCAAGGCCGCGGAAGGCAAGGAAACCGGCCAGGGTCGCGATCCACGGGGGAATATCCACATATGCGATAAGAAAGCCCAGCACCGATCCATATACGATACCGATGAGCAGCATCAGGATGATGGCAAGAGCAGCATTCAGCTTAAGATTTACCATCAGGAAAGCTCCGATGGCGCCCAGGAAACATACGAAGGAACCACAGGACAGATCGATGTTTCCGCCGGTCAGCATACACATGAGCATACCGCTGGCCAGAATGTAGACATACGCGTTCTGGGTGACCAGGTTATTGAACTTTAACGGCTCAAACATCGCACCGCCGGTTTGCCAGGTAAAGAACAGAAATACCAGGACCAGGACGATGACCATTGTATTATCTTTTAATACACTGGAAAAACTCTTTTTCATATTCATCCTCCTCCCTTAAGACTGTTTTTTGTTGGAAAGCACGTCGATGAGTACCGCAACCAGAAGAACCACACCTTTGACAGCTCTCTGATAGTTGGCGGACATATCCATCAGGGCCATGCCCTGGTTGATCACGCCCATCAGGGTTGCGCCGATGATCACGCCGGTAATCTTGCCCACGCCGCCGTAAGCGGAGGCACCGCCGATAAAGCACGCCGCAATGGCGTCCATCTCATAGCCCTGTCCATAGGTAGGCTGGGAGGATTTCGCACGGGCGATGGTAAGAATACCTGCAAGACCTGCCAGCATTCCCATATTCGCGTACGCAATAAAGTACACCAGTTTTGTATTGATACCGGAAAGCCTGGTGGCTTTCTCATTGCCGCCGACTGCGTAGAAATAACGTCCGATGGCGGTGTTTCTGGTAATATAGCCGTAAACCAGGAGAACCAGAGCGATCCAGATCAGAACGGAAGGAATACCTCTGTCCTGTGCAAGCTCATAGATGATCCAGAGAATCAGAGCACTGACGATGATCATCTTGAAAAGTGTGGCAAAGACATCGCCAACTCCGATCCTGAAGCCTCTTTTTTTCCTGACGATCATCCCGCGGATGGTCATGATCACATAGAGCGCCACGCCGATGATTCCGATGGCCATACAGGTGATATTCAGGCCTTCTCCCTTGAAGAAATCCGGAACATAGCAGTTTGCGCCGCCTCCGAAAATATTCAGGAAGGTAGTGTTATTGATACCTACCGTCAGTCCCTGAAGAACGACATTGGAGAGTCCACGGAAAGCATACATGCCGGCCAGTGTGGCGATAAAAGGCGGGACGGAAACCCAGGCGATCCAGTAGCCCTGGAACATACCTATGGCAAGGCCCATCACCAGCATGACAATCGCTGCCAGTATTGCCGGGAAGCCCTTGTCCATCAGCACAGCGCCGATGGCGCCGGCAAAACAGACAACACTTCCTACAGCCAGGTCAATGTTTCCGCCGGTGAGGATGCAGAGCAGCATACCTGTTGCCAGAACGAACACGTAACCGTTCTGAGAGATCAGGCTGGTAATATTCTGCGGCAGAAGGATCTTGCCGCCGGTACTGACGGAAAAGAAGATGACGACTACGGCAAGCGCAATGACCATCATGTTCTTTTTAAGGACATTTCCGAAAGAACTTGTTTTCATGATCAATCACCCCTTCCTGACCGGAGAATCGCAGCCATGATATTCTCCTGTGTAGCCTCGGAGGCTTTCATCTCTCCGACCATCTTTGATGCGTTCATAATATAAATACGGTCACTCATGCCGAGAACCTCGGGAAGCTCGGAGGAGATCATGATCACGGATTTGCCGGCTGCCGCCAGATCGTTGATGATACAGTAGATCTCATATTTCGCTCCGACATCGATACCTCTGGTAGGCTCATCCAGGATCAGGATATCCGGCTCGGCGAACATCCATTTCGCCAGAAGCACCTTCTGCTGATTTCCGCCGGAAAGATTTCCGACCAGCTGTTCCACAGACGGTGTTTTAATCTTGAGCTTTTCCCGGTAATCCTCCGCCACCAGATATTCCTTGTCCTTGTCGATTACCGTACGGTTTGCAAGGCTGTCCAGATTCGCGAGGGAGGTATTGACCTTGATGGACTGGGAAAGGATCAGGCCGTTCCCTTTTCTGTCCTCTGTTACATAGGCGATCTTGTGAAGAATGGCGTCGGTAGGAGATTTCTTTAATTTAACCTCTTTCCCGTCCAGCTTCAGGGTGCCGCCGGTCAGGATTCCATAGGACTGTCCGAAAATGCTCATGGCCAGTTCTGTACGCCCTGCCCCCATCAGGCCGTATATTCCTACGACCTCGCCCTTTCTTACATACATGGAAACATCATCCACTACCTTACGCTCCGGATACAGTGGATGGTGCACGGTCCAATGCTCTACCTCCATATTGATATCGCCGATCTCCACATGAGGTCTCTTCGGGAAACGGTTAGTGATCTCACGGCCGACCATTCCCTTGATGATCCGGTCTTCGTCGATATCGTGGCCTGCATTGTCAATGGTCTCGATGGTAGAACCATCACGTACAACGGTGATCTTATCTGCCACATAAGAAACTTCGTTCAGCTTATGGGTGATGATGATCATAGTCATGCCCTGTTTTTTGAAGCCCAGCATCAGATCCAGAAGAGCCCTGGAATCCTCTTCATTCAGGGAGGATGTAGGCTCATCCAGGATCAGAAGCTTCGCTTTTTTTGCAAGGGCCTTGGCGATCTCTACCAGCTGCTGCTTTCCTGTTCCGATTTCCTTTACCAGAACCTTGGAAGACTCGGAAAGGCCGACCATTTTCAGGTATTTGTCTGCTTCTACATAGGTAGTATCCCAGTCGATGCGCGACTTCTTGCCGCATTCGTTCCCGAGATACATATTTTCTCCGATGGACATTTCGGGAACCAGCGCCAGCTCCTGATGGATGATGACGATTCCTTTACCCTCGGAATCCTTGATCGTATTGAATTTACATACCTCACCGTTATAGACGATATCCCCTTCATAGGTTCCGTATGGATAGATTCCTGAAAGGACATTCATCAGGGTGGATTTTCCGGCGCCGTTTTCGCCTACAAGAGCGTGGATCTCGCCCTCTTCCACCTTGAGGTTCACGTTGTCAAGAGCTTTGACCCCGGGGAACGTCTTGGTGATATTTTTCATTTCCAGTATTATTTTAGCCAATGAGTTTCCCTCCAACCGTTTTTATCATAAGGATCGAACAACAGGTCTTACGCTTATCCAGTAAAAATACAGGCGGGAATGGTCCCGCCTGTATGGTAAGAGGCGTTTTTCTGCGGAAACTGCCGCCTCATCCGGCGCTGTACGGCGCCATCTCCTCCCGGAGGAGAAGAATCAGTTCTTTTTACTGAAGCTGATCCTCGGTATAATATCCGGAATCAATCAGGAGCTCTTTGTAGTTGTTGATATCAGCAAATACCGGCTCGCAAAGGAAGGACGGAACTACGATAACGTTGTTGTTGTAGGTCTCGGTATCGTTGACATCTACTTCTTCGCCGTTGATGATCTGGCCAACCATCTTGACAACCTGAGAAGCCAGAGTACGGGTGTCCTTGAATACGGACATGGACTGTTTTCCGGCGATCATGTTCTTGGTGTTCTGGATATCGCAGTCCTGACCGGTAACGATCGGATAAGTTCCGGTGTAGTTTGCTTCCAGAGAGTTCTCAACACCGAGAGCGGTGGAGTCGTTGGAGCACAGCCATGCGTCGATGTTGGTGCCGTCTGCATAGTAGGAACCGATGATGTTGTCGGCTCTGCTCTGAGCGGTCTCAGTAGCCCAGGTCGGGGTAGCAACTACGTCAAACTCAACCTGTCCGGACGGAATAACCAGCTTGCCTGCATCGATGTAGGGCTGAAGGACATCAATAGCGCCCTGATAGAAATAACGGGCGTTGTTGTCGCCGGGGTCGCCTGCGGTGACTTCCAGATTGAAGGGGCCTTCTGCGTTGTCCAGATCAAGGGTATCTTTGATATATGTTCCCTGAACGGTACCAACCATATAGTTATCAAATGTTGCATAGTAGGAAACTGCATCGGAATCCATCAGCAGACGGTCATAAGCGATGACCGGGATCTCGTTCTCTGCTGCCATGTCCAGAGCCTCTCCAAGAGAAGATCCTTCGATTGCGGCGATAACCAGAACGTTTGCGCCTTCGGAGATCATGTTCTCGATCTGGGAAAGCTGGGTGTTGACATCGTTGGAAGCATACTGAAGATCTACTTCAAAGCCGGCTGCTTCCAGCTCTTTCTGCATATTGTCGCCATCCTGATTCCATCTCTGCAGATCCTTGGTCGGCATGGAAACGCCGATTTTCTCTGCATGAGCCGGAACAGCGATTGCTGCTGCCATGATACCGCAAAAGAGTGCTGCCATTACCTTTTTCATTTGAAAATCCTCCTTTTCATAATCACACAAGACCACAGGCCTTTGTTTTTTGATGGTGTAATCATAGCACAGGTCTTACTGGACATACTTGCCCTCTTTCCGCACATTTTTGAAAAACAGAAAAATGCCATGGAATCTGCCATGACATTTTTGTTACAAAAAACTCCTATTGACTTTTGGCGAAAACATTCAGATATACATCGTTCAGGGAATGATATCCGCCGTCCACGATGATCTTTTTCATATTGTCCTTCCGGACCAGCACAGGATCCAGGAAAACACAGGGAATATCCTTTGTCCCATCGTTCATGGCGGTATTGCTGCTTTCCGGAATCTCCTCGCGGGCTGCCAGCTTCAGGGCGCACCCTGCTGCCAGACGGGCAAGATCCTCTACGGATTTAAAGGCGGTCATCGTCTGCGTACCTTCCACGATCCGCTGGCAGGCTGCCAGATCCCCGTCCTGTCCCACCACTTTCACCTTGTCTGCCAGCCGGTTTTCCGCCAGCACCCGGATGACCTGGGTGGCTATATCGTCGTTGCCGCACATGATTCCTTTGACATCCGGATACATCAGCAGAGCTTCACTCACATAACCGATGGCCTGCTCCGCCAGCCATCCCTCGCAGCTTGCCTCATATACCACAGAAAGGCTGCTGCCTTCGATCTCCGCCTCAAAGCCCTCCCGCACAAGCTCCACGTTGAAATCATCCATGGAACCCTGGATCATGAAGATCTCTCCGCCTTCGGGTATGGCCTCCTTCAGGGCCTGGGCCATCAGAACTCCCACCTTCCGGTTGTCAAAGGACAGATAAAGATCGGTCCCGGCATTCCGAATGAGTCTGTCATAACTGATGACGGGAATTTTCCTGGCATGGGCCTGCGCTACTACATCCCGAAGGGCATCGCAGTCTGCGGCAACAATGACCAGCACGTCCACGCCCTTTTCGATCAGATAACGGATCTGTTCGATCTGCTCCTGTACGTCGCCGTTGGCGTTCTGGACATTGACCTCGGCTCCCAGTTCCTTTGCCGTGGCGACAAAGACATCTCTGTCCCGGATCCATCGCTCGATGACAAAGGAATCGAAGCTCATTCCGATCTGCAGAGCTTTGTCTCCTGCTGTGTTCTCAGAAGCCTTTGCAGTCTCCCCCGGCTTTTCTTCCGTGATGCCGCACCCGGAGAAGCTGAGGATCAGAAAACAGACCAGCGCCAGGATGCTCCATTTTTTTTCTTCATATGGTTTTTTCCATTTCATATGACTGTTTCCCCTTCATATGATAATTATCCTTTCACCTGTGATCCCAGTGCAAAAAGCACATTTAGATGAAGGAGGATTTTCTGTTCCGGGCAGCGCATCAGCATCCGGTGGTCCATCTAAGGATCGCCCTGCGCAATGCGGCGGCTGATCACGAAATGATATGCTGGTTTTTCTCCCGGTACTCACTGGGAGTCATCCCTTCATACTTTTTGAAGATCCGGCTGAAATAGTTTGGATCGCTGTAGCCGCAGAGACTGCAGATTTCCTTGATGGACAGGCCCTGATTGTTCAGAAGTTCCCTGGCATGGCCGATGCGGAGCTCCGTCAGATATTCGATGAAGTTCTGTCCGGATTCCTGCTTGAACAGCTTGCTGAAATAGTACGGGCTGATATCTACGTACCGGGACACATCGTCCAGCGAAATCTCTCTGGAATAGTTCTCCGCGATGAAGGTCTTTGCCTTTGTCACTGCGGAGGCCGTCTCCTTTTCCGGAATGGAACGCATGCCCTGGCATACCGCCAGGGTCTTCTCCCGGAACCACTGGCGCAGGCTCTCATAATCCGGGCATTCCTGAAGCTCCCGGATATAGTTCTCCCGATAACGAAAGCCGTAGCGTACCCCTCCTTTAAAAAAGGCTTCATATTCAACATGCATCACCAGCTCCAGTACCTTGACCTCGATATCTTCCCTGTATTCACTGTAGTTCTCCAGCATCCAGTCGAAGAACTGGTTTGCGGCAAAAAGGGTGGCAGCCTCGTCCCCGGTCATGGCCTTCTGATAATACCGGTTCTCCAGATCCAGCGGATAGTCTCCGTCATACTGCGGGTTAACCGGAATATCGTTGATATGGACCACATGGCTGTCGCCGTCCCGAAGTGCCCGGAGGGCTTCAAAATAAGACTCCTTTACATCCGACAGAGAATGCACTCTTCCGATCCCGGCCCGGAATTTCCCCTCGATGCGCTGCTCCAGCTTGTGGACCAGGTTCCGTGTCCTGGTAAGAATGGAAACCCGCTCCTCATAGGTGACGTTTTCCTTCTCATAGGGCAGCAGCAGGACCACCCGGTTTCCCATCACCGGCCCCACAAGACAGTCGAAAAAGCCCTTTACGATTTCCCGGAATTCGGGATAAAAACTGCTGGCCCGAACCGAAGCTCCCACTGCGTTGGTCAGAATTCCTTCCTCCACACTGTCCCCGAATTCCACCACGATCATCAGGGCGTAATCCCGGGAAATATCAAGGAGCTCCCGGTAATTATCCTCATAGGTGTGAAAATCGTCCTGCAGCAGGAGACTGTACAGATACCCGGATTCGATCATGGGTACCACCGTCTCCAGCTTTTCCCGGATTCTCAGATCGTCGCTTCGTTTTTTCCGGCTTTCCTCCACCTGCTCTATGGCTTTCTGACAGACCTCCAGGATCGTTCGGCGGTTCACCGGCTTGGTCAGAAACTCCAGAACGCCCAGGCTGATGGCCTCCTTGGCGTAGTTGAACCGGTCGTAGGCGGTGATCACGATGAAGATCATGGTCTTGTTGAATTTACGGATCTCCTTCATGGCCTGCACACCTGAAATTCCGGGCATCTGGATATCCAGGAAGGCAATATCCGGCCGGAAGCTTTCCGCGAGCTCCACCACAGCCCTGCCGGTTTTGGCACAGGCTACCTCGCATTCTCTGCCATAGTTGCTTTCAATAATGTGTTTCAGGGATTCCAGCATGATCCCCTCATCATCTGCCAGAAGTATACGATACATTTTCCACTCCTCTTATACGCAAGTATATAGTGACATACAATGTTGCCGGGTGACGATGTCCTGAAGCCGGCAATACCACGGCCGGCAGCATGACCTGTCTCCTTCCGGGAAACTCACAGCCCGCACTTTC
>JAFOJB010000225.1 GCA_017420455.1 Blautia sp. | reverse complement strand
TGTTCCCTCAGCAGCGTCTCCTTCTGCCGCCTCATCGTCCGCCCGGAAGATCGTAATCTCCGGCAGTTCCAGCCCGCCGGAAATCTCTATGGCATCAGAAGCATTTCCGGCTGTTCTTTCTTCACTTCCAGTCTGGTCTGCGTTTCCTGCAGATTCTTTACCATCTTCGGTCAGCCCGGGCATCTGTGCTGTCTCCAGACGACTTTCCCCCGCAGGGATGTCAGACGGCGCAGAGATTCTGCCAAGGCACAGCAGTCCGCAGAGCACGAGCAGAAGCGGGTGCAGTAATTCCATCACTGTATTCCTCCTTTTTTATTCCTCCAGTACATCGATTTTGCGCAGCGTGTCCAGAAGCTCCTGAAGATCCTCCTCCATCGTCTGCCTCGGAGCATCATATTTCCGGCACAGGGCATCCAGGATCTCTTCAGGAGTGGTCTCCTCCTTCAGCATTTTCAGGATAAAGCCGCAGGACGCGTTGCTCCGCCCGATTCCCCTGAACTTCTCATTCCCGGCAGGTACAAGGAACAGGGTATCATCTATGCTCTGTAAAAGGACATTCTCTTTTAACTTCATAATACTTGTTTTCCTCCTGTGTAAAGCAGCGTTTCTCAAAGCTTGAACGCCGCAGCTGTAAACTGCGCCACTTTTCTGTCTTTATCATCGGTCACCATCACATTTATAACCGTGGTGGTTTTTCCGCTTTTCAGGCACTGTGCCCTGGCATAAAGATGGTCTCCCTGGGGAGCGCTCAGAAAGTGGATACTGGCATTCTGGGCTACGGAAAGCGAATGGATCTGGTTGGACGCCACAGCCAGGGCAAAGTCCGCGAGGGTGAAGATAACTCCTCCCATCACGCTGCCGTAGGCGTTCCTGTGATCCTCCCTCAGTTTCATGCTGCAAAGGCAGCTGTCCTCCCCGATCTCATCGATCTTCATCCCGTTTCCCGTCGCGAAACGATCCTTTTTGAAATGTTCCTGCGCATCCTCCAGTCTTTGAAATGTTCCCATGCATATTCCTTTCTGTTCTCCGGATTCCCTGCTGCTTTCCGTCTTTCACCCGGATGCGGCTTATTCAGAAGCTCCGGCCTTTCTTTTTTCCACCCTGTTGTCATCACGGACAGCTTCCGTGTAAAGAGATCCCCTTTGCTTCAGGAAGACTTTCTCCTGCCCGCATGATACAGAAGCCGCAGGAGCAGTCCGATCAGGAAGGTGCCAAGGGTCATGGCCGACAATGAAATATACCATCTTCCGCCTGCGTTAAAGCCATAAAAGTCATACCAGCCGCCGTTTTCTGCTCCGATGATGATCACCTTATATGTATATACTGCACCATACAGGAGCATGGGCAGCATGGATAAAAGAACCGCTTTTCCTGAAAGCTGCTGATCCCTTTCCAGGAACAGGAAAGAGATCAGCGCTGCCAGAGGACATACGAGATGCAGGTGCAGATTGTTGCCCGCAAACATGGCCGGGTAGCCGTATAACGGTCCGAGAAAAAGCATTACCGTAAGAAATGTCAATGTGACTGCGGCAGTCCCGATATACTTCAGCAGAATAACCGAATGGGACAGCTTTTCCTTTCTCCCGGCGAGAACCTGCATCTGCCCCAGCACCACCGGCAGGCATGTAACTGCGCAGAGTATGTTGGAATCCACCGTAAAATACCGGAAGACTGCCATACGGCTGACCTGCATGTTTCCCTGTCCGCGGATCAGATACATGTGTAAAACGGCCCATATTACCATGAACACCAGGAACAGATTTAAAATGATCGAAAGGATCCTTATCTTTTTCCTCATATTGCTTTTCTTTCTGTTTTAATATCTCATATTGCCGGTTTTCTTTCTGTATACGATCCCGGCAAGACTCTTTTCATCCATGGGGAAAACGCACCCGTCCATACGGGAAGAATTATCCTTTACCATCTCGAAACACCGTTCCAGAGTCTCCTGCGGGACGGCGATCTCTCCAAGGACCTTTTCCACATACGCCTGAAATTCTTCAATTCCCGGAAATCCCGTCAGAGAGAGAAGCCTGCTGCGGATCTCCTCCGGCGCGCAGGAAAGAAACCCCGGCAGGAAATATGCCGCTGCCCTTCCGTGAGCCAGCCCCATGTCATAGGTTACCGGGTAACTGAGGGCATGAGGAATCGACGTTCCGGTCTGTGCGATGGCGATCCCTCCGAAGGCCGCGCTCCGCATCAGAGCCGCATAGTCTTCCGCGGAAGCTTTCCTTTCTCCGGTAAGAATGTCCTTTATCCCGGACCATATAGAAAGCCCCTTCTCCACAGCCATACAGGAATAATCGTCCGCAGTCTTCTGCAGAGCGCTTTCCATCAGATGGGCCAGGGCGTCAAGCGATGTGGAGGCGATGACGGACAGAGGAGCCGCCTTCAGATATCTGCCGTCAATAAGCGCGAGCTTTGGAAAGATCCTGGCCGGAATAGAGCCTTTCGTCTTCTTGTCATGTCTGGTAAGGACGGATACGCCGGTCACCTCAGACCCGGTCCCGCAGGTGGTGGGGACAGCGATCACGGGAAGGGCTTCCGGAGAAAGAGAGGCATCGTAAAGCCTGTCCTCCTGGCAGTCCCTGTGAAACATCATAAAAGCCGCCGCTTTCGCCGCATCAAGCGGAGAACCGCCCCCGATGCCGATGACAAAATCTGCTCCTTCCGAAAGCCCGTATTCCCTGGCCTTCATAATGGTCTGCGTGGAGGGATTCTCCTCTACTTCAGAAAAAATACACCAGGTCTTCCGGCATTTTTCCAAAGCCTCTGTGACATCCTGCAGCGCCCCGCATTTCCTTGCAGAGCTCCTTCCGGTGACGATCAGCGCCTTCGTACCGAAGGAAGAAATTTCCTCTCTGCGGGCCAGTACACAGCCTTCTCCCTCGTAGATCCTTACAGGCATATAAAATTTCATCATTTTCTCCTTTCCCGGATGGCCGCTGAAGCAGAACTCCGGATTTTTCTTTTCCGCCCCGCTGCCATCTGTCGGACTGCCAGTCCGTCAGGCATAAACGATCACAGCTACAAGCTCAACGGTCTCTTCGCCGTTATTTGCGATCCCATGCCCTGTCCCGGTGGGGCAGATCGTCACATCCCCGGCGCTTACCGTCTTATTTGTACCATTGTCATTGTACTCTGCTGTTCCCTTCAGGATATAGAAGAGTTCACTGTCCTTTTCGTGAATGTGGAAACCGATGCTGCACCCCGGCCTGAGTGTGATCCTGGAAAAGAGCCTTCCCTTATTGTTCAGCTCCTCCGGACCGGAAATAAAGCTCGTCAGTTCCACGGTGCCTTCACCGTCTCTCATGTGCTCTCTGTATTCCACACTGCATTCACTCTGTTTTCTGATCATGGGATACCTCCTGTCTTTTACTGCCTCTTAACCGTTTTCAGTACTTTTCCGATGACTTCTCCCCGCCATCAGATTTCCCTTTCGTTTTTCGCCAGCCGGTATTCGGCTGTTTCAAGGTCCTCCGGAGTGGTGATCTTTATATTTTTATAGTCGCCTTCCACAAGATATACCTTACGGCCTGCTGCCTTTTCCACCACCATGGCATCGTCCGTGACCCCTTCCATTCCCACTGCCCGAAGCTGATCATACGCATTTCTGACCAGGTCATAGGAGAAGATCTGAGGAGTCTGTATGATCCATACCCTGGAACGGTCGGGGGTTTCTTTCACGAAACCATCCTCGCCGGCGATCTTCACAGTGTCCTTTGACGGCATGGCCAGCACGCAGGCTTTGTATTTTACGGCTGCCGAAAGCCCCCTCTCCAGCATCAGCCCGTCGATAAAGGGACGGGCGCTGTCATGGATCAGGACATAGTCTGTTCCTTCACAGGCAATAAGCCCCTGGTAGACCGAGTCGTACCTCTCCTTTCCGCCCGCTGTTATCCTTTCCACTTTATGGAACCCATATCTTTCTACGATCTCACTGCGGCAAAAGGCAATATTTTCTTCCTCGGTAACCAGAATAACATGGTCAACCAGAGGGCTGTCCTCAAAAACACGCAGTGAATAATAAAGCAGCGGTTTCCCCCGAAGAAGCATAAACTGCTTCGGGGTCCCGGACTGCATTCTTTTTCCCCTTCCTGCTGCCAGCACAATCGCTGTGGTATCCATCTACGATCATCCTTTCCCATCTTCTGCATTCTGTAAAGACACCAGCTGCCCGGAAACACATGCCGTTTCCCGCCGGAGAGAACGAATAAAGCAGGTTCGCCTGGTTCTCAGCGTTCTCCAAGCTTCAGGTTCGGAACCGCATTCAGATCCCAGCCGTGGCGGGTTCCCTTCCTGTACTCGTAATACGCGGCGGCGCCGATCATGGCAGCATTATCCGTGCAAAGGATGGGCGACGGCCGATAGAACCGGAAGCCCCGCCTTCTGCAGGCCTTTTCCATAGCCTCCCGAAGAGCTCCGTTGGAGGCGACGCCTCCTGCGATGGCAATCCGGTCCATCGAAAAATCCCTGGCAGCCAGCATGGTATGATCCACCAGCACATCCACCACCGATTTCTGGAAGGAGGCTGCGATATCTGCCCGATTTACCTCTTCCCCTTTCATCTTTGCCCCATTCAGATAGTTCAGCACAGCGGACTTGACTCCGCTGAAGCTGAAATCATATGGACAGTCTGAAAGCTTTCCTCTGGGGAATTCAATCGCCCTCGGATTTCCCTCCCTGGCAAGGGCATCCACCTTCGGCCCGCCGGGATACCCCAGTCCGATCGCTCTGGCCACCTTGTCGAAAGCTTCTCCGGCGGCGTCGTCCCGCGTCCTTCCCAGGATTTCAAATTCTCCGTAATCCTTCACGATGACCAGATGGGTATGTCCGCCGGATACGATCAGGCACAGAAACGGCGGCTCCAGATCCGGGTGCTCGATGTAATTCGCAGATACATGCCCTTCAATATGATGGACACCGATCAGGGGAAGGTGCCTTGCGTAGGCGATGGCTTTTGCCTCCGCCACTCCTACCAGCAAGGCTCCTACCAGTCCCGGTCCATAGGTGACCCCTATGGCCGTGATATCCGAAAGAGTCACCGATGCATCCCGGAGAGCCTGGGTGATCACCTGATTGATTTTTTCTATATGCTTCCTGGAGGCGATCTCCGGCACCACGCCGCCATATAAGGTATGCAGCGCGATCTGGGAGGAGATCACGTTCGACAGCACCGTCCGTCCGTTTTTCACAACAGACGCCGCGGTTTCGTCACAGGAACTTTCTATTGCCAGTATCAGAACATCTTCCATTTTTTCTCCATTTCCCGCCTCCCGGTACTCCTTTGCCTATCTTTTGTCTGTACCGGTCTGGGGCTGTTCGTTGTTTTCTGCCTCTCCTTCAAAATTCAGCTCCGTGCTTTTCCCGTCCTTGCCAGGATAAGCGTTGGGAAAAACAGATTTCACCTGTTCCATATACTCCTCGGGACGCACCAGGGAAGGACTGTAATGGGTAAGCCAGAGTTCGGAAACCCCGGCCCTTTTTGCCAGCTGCGCGGCCTCCCGGAAGGTCATGTGCTTGTATCCCTTTGCCTTCTCCTCCTTGTCCTCTTCTCCATACATCCCTTCACAGATAAACAGGTCGGACCCTGCGGCGTTTTCGACGATGGACTCTGTCGGCCGTGTGTCCGTCGTGTATGTCACCTTTATCCCTTTCCGGTCCGGTCCCAGTACCATGTCCGGAGTATAGGTCCTGCCGTCCTCGGTGATCACCTGTCCTTTCTGCAGAGGATTCCAGAATTTCAGCGGGATATTCTGCTCCTTTGCCCGTTCCGGGGAAAACTTCCCCTGCCGCAGGATTTCCAGAGTATACCCGTAGCAGACTACATTGTGGTTCACCTTGAAGGCTGTGATCTTATACCCATACAGCTCCAGGGTCTGCAGCGGCTGCTGCAGTTCTATGAATTTCAGGGGGAACGGCAGCTCCGGCGCTATGATGCGGAGCGCATTTACCACCTTTTCCAGTCCTTTTGGCCCGACCAGTGTAAGGGGTTCGGTCCGGTCCGCGTTTCCCATGGTCAGCAGCAGGCCAGGCAGACCGCTGATATGGTCCCCGTGAAAATGTGTAAAGCAAATGATATCGATGGGCTTAAAGCTCCAGCCCTTTTCTTTGATGGCGATCTGCGTTCCTTCTCCGCAGTCGATCAGCAGGCTGCGTCCGTTATATCTGGTCATCAGCGCAGTAAGCCATCTTCTGGGAAGAGGCATCATGCCTCCGCAGCCCAGCAGACAAACATCCAGCATAGTTTCCTCCTGTATTCTGAGTGCTCACGCCTCCTCTGTGCGGCTCATGAGCAGGGCGTTCTCTGTAGGATTTGTATAATAGTCTTTGCGAAGTCCATCCTGAACAAACCCTTTTCTCCGATACAGCCGTATGGCAGTCTGGTTGCTTTCGCGGACCTCAAGATGGATCGTCTTTATGCCTGACCCTCTTACCAGCAGAAACAGACTGTCCAGAAGAAAGCCGCCGATTCCTTCCCTCTGGCGTTCCTTTTTTACCGCCACATTGGTAATGTCCCCTTCATCCAGGACCATCAGGATCCCGCAGTATCCAAGGATCTGTTCTTTTTCCTCCGCCACCAGGAAAAGCGCGTCCGGACGGATCAGGAACGTAAAGAAGCCTTCCTTCGTCCAGGCGTCCCTGAAAAGACTGTTCTCTATTTCCATGACCTGATCAAGGTCCTCAGGCCTCATCTCCCGGACCGTCACTGGTTTTCTCCCGTGCTTTCTGTCTCTGATTCCCTTTTCATTTCTTCCCTTGCTTTTCTCTCCCGTTCTGCCTGGGAAACTCTTAGATATTCCGGCCTGTGTTCCTGGGCTGACTGTATTCTTCCCTCTTTAAAATACTTTCCTCCAAGGGCGGCTACAGCCCCGGCTCTCTGCCTGTTCTGATGCGGCGCGGCCTCTGTACAGGGCACCTTCAGCAGACCGATGCTTTCCCTGAGTACGGGAACCCCGTCTCCCAGGAAGGTCACCTTTTCCCCATACCCATTCAGTTTTTCCAGAAGTTCTTCTGCCGGAACCGCCATCTGGTCCTCCACCGTGACGAGCTGCTGCCCTTCAAAACGGTAAATACCGGTATAGACCTGGTTTCTTCTGGCGTCCATCACAGGACAGATGATTCCCTCCATACCGCACAGATTATACGCCAGGGCTTCCAGCGTAGGAACCGCCACCAGCGGCTTATCCAGTGCCAGCCCCAGTCCCTTTGCTGTTGCAGAACCGATCCTGAGCCCGGTAAAGGACCCGGGGCCGGCCGCTACCGCGATGGCAGAAAGCTCCTCCAGCGAAAGCTCTGTCATCCGGCAGAGCTCGTCCAGCATCGGAAGCAGTGTCTGAGAATGCGTCTTCCTGTAATTTACCGTATATTCGCATAAAAGGAGATCATCCTGCACCACCGCCACCGATGCCACCAGACCCGAGCTGTCCAAACCTAAAATCTTCATTCTGTTCTATTTCCTCCAGATATCCTCCGGCTTATGGCTCTATGGTGATCCGCCGGTAATCAAAACCCTTCTTCAGATCCTTCTCGATCAATACCCGGGTATGCTTCTCCGGAATGATCTCACGGACCAGGTCCGCCCACTCTATGATGGAAACCCCATCTCCGAAGAAATAGTCGTCATACCCGATCTCTTCCATCTCTTCCACATCCGCAATACGATAAACATCAAAATGATACAGGGGGAGCCTTCCCCCCCTGTATTCCTGCAGGATTGTGAAGGTGGGACTGCTCACAGGCTCCGTAATGCAAAGGCCTGCCGCCACCCCCTGGGTAAATACGGTTTTGCCGACGCCCAGATCCCCATCCAGGGTAATGATCTGGCCGGGTGCTGCCTTTTCTCCTATTTCCTTTCCGATCGCAAATGTCTCTTCCCGGGAATCAGATTCCAAAATCATACTTTATTGCTCCTTGCGGTTTTATTTCCTGCATATTATAATAAAGCAATCATGGAAATACAATACTTTTTGAAAAGGAGACATTTACTATGGCAAATCCTGTCATCACCATAACCATGGAAAACAAAGACGTGATGAAAGCAGAGCTTTATCCGGAAATCGCCCCGAATACCGTAAACAATTTTATCTCGCTGGTAAAGAAAGGTTTCTATGACGGCCTGATCTTCCACCGTGTCATCAAAGGCTTCATGATCCAGGGCGGTGATCCGGAAGGTACCGGAATGGGAGGCCCGGGCTACAGCATCAGAGGCGAGTTCGCACAGAACCGTTTTTCGAACACCCTGAAGCATACCGAAGGCGTTCTTTCCATGGCCCGCGCCATGAATCCGAACTCCGCCGGAAGCCAGTTTTTTATCATGCACAAGGCAGCCCCTCATCTGGACGGGAGCTATGCGGCCTTCGGCAAGATCATCGAGGGAATGGATGTGGTCGACAAGATCGCAGAAACAGATACCGACTACAACGACCGTCCTCTGGATGAGCAGAAGATCCTTTCCATGACTGTGGAAACCTTCGGTACAGAATATCCGGAACCCGAGAAGTGCTGACAGCGTTTGCTATTCCTCAAAGATTTCCGCTTTGCCGTCTATGATGGCGAAGCGGAGGTCTTTTTCTTTTTCCATAACGGCTTTTCCTGAGGTTCCTTCCGTGACTGCCTTCCGGAATGCCCCTTCTTCCTCTGCCGGCACCAGAATATGCATGCAGACCCGGTCCGTGTACTCTGTATCAAGAATGGTCAGGTTCCGTTCTCCCGCCTGGTACTGGATCCTGCCGATCCCGTTGTAGTCCGTATCGATTTTCAGAAGAATTCCTTTCTGCTTTTCAATAATCACACTGTTTTTCAGCCCTTCCTGAACAGCCCTGCTGTATGCGCGCACCAGTCCGCCGGTACCCAGAAGGACTCCACCGAAATATCTGGTCACAACCACGGCGGTATTATACAGCCCCTCTCCCAGAAGCACATCCAGCATCGGCCGGCCTGCAGTACCGGAAGGCTCTCCGTCATCGCTGCATCTGGTAAGCTCCCGGTTCAGCCCTACGCTGAAAGCATGGCAGTTGTGCCGCGCATCCCAGTACTGTTTTTTCACCTCTTCCAGAAAAGCCAGCGCTTCCTCCTCGCTCTCCACCGGCCTTACCGTGGCGATAAAGCGTGACTTCTTTTCCACGATCTCCCCCTGGCCGCCCCGGAATACTGTCTTATAATTCTCCATAATATGCTTTCCTTCCAAACCTGTATTTCTTCTGACACATCAGCAAAGTCTTCGGACATGTCCAAAGTATAGCACAAAACCGTTTTTCCCGCAATCTGCTGCCTCCCCCCTGTCTCCCCCAGAAACGCAGATTACAGCCTGTATTGTAAAATGTGCTAAAATCGAACGCGAGAAATCAGTCTGTCTTTACTTGACGGACCCTTTTTGTTATAATAAAAAATACTGTGATTTACATAAAGCAGGAATACTGTCCGGAATCCGTATATAGTTAAAAATCTGAAGAAAAAGAGAAATCCGGAATCAACAAATCAAATAATAAGGAGGATCGCTATGAAATTCGGTAAACGGGCGACTTCTAAAAAACGGGAATCTCTGATCTCCCGGTCCTCCATGCTGGGAAAAAAGGCACATGTCTCCTTTCTCCGCATCCTGTTTCTTACTCTGATCGCTGTCATGGTCATGGCGGTCTGCCTGGGTGTCGGATGCTTCCGGGGCGTCATTGACAACTCGCCGGATGTAGACAGCGTCGATATCATGCCTCTTGGCTATGCCACCTTCCTGTATGACGACCAGGGAAACCAGCTGCGCAAGCTGGCGGCGCCGAACGCGAACCGGCTTCCCGTATCCATCAGCCAGATCCCGCAGGACCTTCAGAATGCCGTGGTAGCCATCGAGGACGAGCGTTTTTACGAGCACAACGGTATCGATATGAAGGGTATACTGCGTGCCGGCATCAAGGCTCTTACCTCCGGGAAATTTTCGGAGGGTGCCAGTACCATCACCCAGCAGCTGCTGAAAAACAATGTATTTACCAACTGGACCCAGGAATCCACGCTTCTGGAGCAGTTTACCAGAAAATTCCAGGAACAGTACCTGGCCGTCCAGATCGAGGAAAAGATCGGCGATAAATCCGTGATCCTTGAGAATTACCTGAACACCATCAATCTGGGTGCCGGTGCCTACGGCGTACAGGCCGCAGCCCGCCAGTATTTCAATAAGGACGTATGGGATCTGAACCTCACGGAATGCGCCGTACTGGCCGGGATCACCCAGAACCCCTCTTCCTACGATCCCATCGCTTTCCCGGAATCCAACCGCAAGCGTACGGTATCCGTACTGGAGCATATGCGCGATCAGGGATATATTACCAGGGAACAGTTTGACGAAGCGATCAATGACGATGTATATACCCGGATCCGCGAAGCCCAGGAAGTGAATTCCGTGACCAACAGCACGATCTACACCTACTTTGAAGATGAACTCACCGACCAGGTCATCAACGATCTGATGAACATCAAGGGGTATACAAAAACACAGGCCCGCAACGCTCTGTACAGCGGCGGACTGAAGATCATGACTACTCAGGATCCGAATATCCAGAAGATACTGGACCAGGAATACGCCGATGCTTCCAATTTCCCGCCGGATACCACCTATGCCCTGGACTTTGCCCTTACCGTACAGGACACGGAAGGGAACGAGGTGAATTACAGCAAGGAAATGCTCCAGATGTATTTCCGGGAAGAGGATCCTTCCTTCGATCTTCTGTTCCCCTCGGAGGCGGAAGGAAAGACCTATGTACAGCGTTATAAGGACCATATCCTTACGGACGGGGTGAAGCTTGTAGCTGAACGAAGCAGCTTTGCTCCCCAGCCCCAGTCCTCCATGAGTGTGATCGACCAGCATACCGGCTATGTAAAAGCCATCGTAGGCGGCCGCGGGAAAAAGACCGCCAGTCTTACCCTGAACCGTGCTACCGACACGACCCGTCAGCCTGGTTCCACCTTCAAGCTGGTCTCTACCTACGCCCCTGCTTTGAACGAAAAAGGCATGACGCTGGCCACCACCTTCCTGGATGAGCCCTACAGCTATCCGGACGGTTCGCCGGTAAACAACTCCGACCGTTCCTATGGCGGAGATACCACCATCCGGGATGCCATCACCCGTTCCGTAAACGTCGTCGCCGTCAAGTGCCTGGAACAGGATACCCCGGCGCTTGGTCTGCATTACCTGGATAATTTCGGCTTCACCACCCTGGCTCATGGTACCGAAGCCGATACCGATGAGAATGGAAATGTCTGGAGCGACGCCAACCTGGCCACTGCCCTGGGCGGTATTACCAAAGGCGTCACCAATGTGGAGCTGTGCGCGGCCTATGCCGCCATTGCCAATAACGGGAATTATATCAAGCCGATC
>JAFOJB010000224.1 GCA_017420455.1 Blautia sp. | reverse complement strand
TCAAAAAAATTCCGGACATTTCCCTTTGCATGCTCCAGGATGGCCTCCCGCAGCTTCGGATCCTCGTAACGATCCAGCAGATTCAGAAAGCCATAGACAGACCAGTAGGTGTCCCAGTCCCAGACATTTCCGTCATAGACAGAACCCGGATCGATAAAGGGGTAGTGGATGAAGCTGCGGGGTGCCTTAAGCACATCGGCCGTATGCTCCATCACATAAGAGCGTACAGCTTCTGCATACTGATCCGCTGTGTAATTGTTCTTTTCTTCTGACATGATTCTTCCTTTCTCATATGGCTGCCGCGCAGCCGTGGCAGCCATATGCGGGGGCTGCTCTGACATTTCAGCCCTTTACCGCCCCCGCGGTCATACCTTCCATGACCTTCCTGTTCAGGATCAGGTAGATGATCAGCATGGGGAATACGCTCATGGATACGGATGCGAAGATCGCTCCCCAGTTTTTTGCCCCGAACTCGTCCGAGAAATACAGAAGTCCGGTCTGCACCGTCTTCAGGGCGGAATCACTGATAAAGGTCATGGAGAAGATCAGGTCGTTCCATTTGAAGAAGAACTGCAGTACCAGCACGGTGACGATGGCATTCTTCATCAGAGGAACCACTACGTAATACATCAGCCGGTAGATCCCGCAGCCGTCAATGACCGCAGCCTCCATCAGTTCATCCGGGAAGGAACGCAGATATCCCTGCACCAGATAGATGGAAAGGGAAAGACCGAAGGCAATATAGGTAAGGATCAGGCATGTCCTGGTGTTCAGGAGACGGCCCCTGCTGTAGATTTGGAACAGCGGGATCAGGGCCACGGCCACCGGGATCATGATACCGAACTGGAAGTATTTCGCCACGGCCTCCCGCAGCTTCCACTGCATCTTTGTCACTGCAAAGCCCACAAGGCTTGAGAAGATCACGATGAATACCAGGGAAATGAGGGTAGTGATCAGACTGTTCCTGAAATACGTGGACATATGTCCCCTGGTCCAGGCATCGGAGTAATTCTGCCAGTAAAACCCGGAATTCAGGGCGTAAGCCGGCTTTTCACTCCACTCATACTGCTGCTTGAAGGAGGCGGTAAGCATCCAGAAAAGAGGATATACCTCCAGCATACATACCAGGAATATGATCAGTCCCCGGATAAAGGCTCCTGCTTTTTTCATTTTCCATACCCTCCCTTCAGTCTTTTACGTCAAACAGGTTGATGACGATCGATCCAAGTACACAGATCAGGAAGATCACCAGCGCGATGACACTTCCATAACCCACCTTGTTGTAGGTAAAGGAAACATCGTACATGTACATGGAAAGTGATTTTGTCGCTGAGCCGGGACCGCCGTTGGTCAGGGCTCTGGCCGATTCGAACATCTTCACCGTCCCGGAGAAGCTGAATACCAGACTGGTAATGATCATGGGGCGGAGGAGCGGAAGAAGGATCCTGCCGAAAAGGCTGAAGCTTCCCGCGCCGTCGATGCGGGCCGCCTCGATGATATCGTCGGGGATATCCAGGAGGGCTCCGTAAAAGATCACAGAATAGAAGCCCATGGCCACCCAGATATCCATGACACACAGACACCACAGAGCTGTACTGGACTGGCCGATCCAGGGCTGCACGAATCTGCTGAGGCCGATGCTGTCCAGAAAGCTGTTCAGCAGACCGTAATTCGGCTGGATCTCATAAATCTTCGCGAACAGCTGGCCGACCGCCACGGTAGGCAGAACGACAGGGAAAAATACCAGCGTTCTCACAAGTGTCTTGCAGCGGTGGAGCCAGAAACGGAACATCAGGGAAAGAACCAGTCCGAGCCCCACCTGGCCGATTACGGTGATGAGGATATACCGGCCGTTGACGGACAGGGCGTTCCGGAAGTTCTTATCCTTGAGAAGCCTGGCGTAATTGTCCAGACCGCAGAATTCCCACTTAAGACCCGGGCTTCCATTGTAGAATGAATAGTACAGGGACCAGAGCACCGGGAGCATGACGATGATCGAATAAATGACCAGCGCCGGAACGACAAACAGCGCAATGGCTTTTCTGTTGCCTAACACATTTTTCATCTTGTTCTCCTCTTATCTGCAGGAATAACTATTGCAGCGATGTGTACGACAGATTGCGGAAACAGGAGAAGGGAGCGCCGGACAAACACGGTCCGGACACTCCCTTCCTCGACGGCAGAACTCTCTCTGTTCACGGGAATCAGAGAAATCCCGCCCACTAATCCTGTATATTACTGAAGATCATAAACATCCTGAATGGACTGCATGTACTCTTCTCCGGTCATTTCTCCGTTCAGCAGAGGCTGTACGTTTTCCTGGGCGGTTGTGGAGATTTCGTTGACCATCTTTGCTTCCCACCATGCGAAGCCCTCGGTTGCCTTGTCGATCTCATCCAGAACCATCTGGGTATATCCGCTCATATCCTCAACAGCTGTGGTATAGGTATAACCCTTTACGCTTCCAAGGGTATCCATTGCCAGATTTCCCATATTCTCCATGAAATATTTCAGGAACCATTTTGTTCCTTCATCATATTTGCCCTTGTCTACTGCCAGGATGTTGCCGCAGTTCATGGAATAGGAGGTGCCGGTGCTGATGGACTCATCGACTACCGGGATGTTGAAGAAGCCGATTCCATCGGGGCCGGCCAGGTTCGCGCTCTCGTCGTTCAGGTTCTGGGTGAACCAGGAGCCGTTGTAGAAGATTGCTGCCTTGCCGCTCATCAGCATGGAGCCTGCAGTGTTCATGTCAACAGTGGTGATTCCTTCGCCGAAATATCCCTTTGCTGCCCACTCTGCCAGCTTGTCTGCTGCTGCAACCAGGCCGGGATCTGTATAGGCAACTTCACCGTTTGCTGCTTTTGTCATGATATCGTTGCCGTTTGCCCTTACTGCATAGGCGTTGATCAGACGGGTAGCTCCCCATTTGTCGGAACCGCCGGTGGTCAGAGGCTGGATTCCGGCTTCCTGCAGCTTCGCAAGAACATCCTCGAACTCATCCCAGGTAGCAGGAGCTTCTACGCCGGCCTGCTCGAACAGGGCTTTATTGTACCAGAAGCCTTCTACATTCAGTCCAAGCGGAAGGTCATAAAGATCCTCTGTTCCGGAAAGGCCTTTCATCAGCTCTGCGGCGCCCGGGTTCATGTATTCCTCTGTGCCGGTCTCTGCAAGGAATTCAGAGATATCAACGATCTTGTCTGTCTCGATCAGGTCAAGAAGGGGTGCGCCGGACTCATAGGCAAAGATGTCCGGAAGGTCGTTGGAGGCTGCCAGTGTGGCGATCTTCTGACGAAGGTCGTCTGCGGAAACCATTTCATATTCCCAGTCGAAGTTGGGATTTACATTATCCTTGTAATCCTGGCAGATCTTGTTCAGCAGGATACCGTTGTCATTGTCCTCTGCCCAGATGGTAAGGATTTTGACCTTCTTTTCCAGCTGCGGATCATCGCCTGTGAAATCCGATGCGGAAACTGCGCATGCCATGGAAGCTGCCATCACTGCGCTGAGCAGAATTGCCATAGTTCTTTTCTTCATAATGTTCCTCCTTTGAGATAGATGTCTGCAACAGGTGTCTATGAATGATATACTACTATTTTAGCATGGTTTTTCTTTTTTTCCAGTGATGAATTTTTTGGATTTTGTACGTGTTTTTATTGAAACCGGATCAGTAAAGTATATTTTTGTAGGTTTTGCACAATTTCAGGTCGTATATTTCGGCAGTAATACAGGCGGGCATCGCAGGTCGGCAAGAGTGAAGCAGGCGCAGAAAGGATAGTCACTGCCGCGCTGCCCTGCTCATGAAACGATGATCCGGTCCTTCAGGATTTCCATACGGTTTCCTTATATTCGTGGGGAGTCTGCCCGGTATGCTTTTTAAAGATGTCGCAGAAATACCGGTAATTGCTGTACCCCACCATCTCGCTGACCTCCTTTACCTTGTATCCTTCCTTCAGGAGAGCCTTCGACTTTTTGATCCGCAGCTCTGTCAGATATTTGATAAAGGATTCCCCCACCTCTGCCTTGAACAGTACGCTCAGATAGGCTGTACTCATCCTTGCGTGGGCGGCCAGCTCATTCAGGCCGATATCCTCCTGGTAATGGCGGTCTATATAATCCAGCACCTCCAGGATGGCTCTGTGTCCGCTTCCGGTCTGATGCGCCGAAAGATACCTGCCGATATTCCGGAGAATTTCCTTTCCATAGGCCAGCACCTCCTCCGGGCTTTTGCGACGCTCCATGTCCTTGAAGGAGGCCATCTCCTCCCGGTCTGCCCGGGGCTGCTCCTCCATCAGGATATCCCCCGCAAGACAGAGGTATTTGTAGGTCTCTCTCCGAAGATCCGTAAGATCCGGAAAGATTTCCCGGATGAGGGACAGGACCTTCTGGCTGGTGCTCTGAAAACCGGATGCCTCCTGCCGGGTCAGATACCGGATGCTTTTTTCCTGAAGCTGTTCCAGTTCCTCGTATTTCCGCCTCTGACGGGCGGCCTCCTGCGTTTCCTCATCCTGCAGATAACGCATTTCGTCCTCGATCCTCTGCAGGACCTCTGCCAGCTTTTCCCGGCTGACCGGCTTGTCGATATACCCCTTCACTCCCAGGGACAGGGCTTTTCTGGCATATTCAAATTCGGTATAGCCGCTGATCACCACAAAACAGGTGTCCGGGCAGATCTCCTTTGCCGCCTCGATCAGCGAAAGGCCGTCCAGTCCCGGGATCCGGATATCTGTGATCACGATGTCAGGACGCTCTTCCTGCACTACGGAAAGCCCCTGAAGACCGTCATAGGCCCAGCCGACTACCTGATATCCCGGATGCTGCCGGGAGATCAGAGCCTTCAGTCCTTCTACCACCATAAATTCGTCGTCAATAACCACTACGCGCACCATACATCTTCTCCTGTCCCAGAACTGCCGCCGGTAAATCCATGATTCCGGTGGAAAAAGACCGTTCCGCGGAATGTTGTCTTTTTCCACCGGAATCATCCATCCGTTTCACCGTCGTTCTGCTTCCTGAAGCGCTGTTTCCTGCCGTTTCAGTTTCCTGTCGTCTGAACCTCTGTTTCCTGCCGTTTCAGTTTCCTGTCATCCGGCTCCCGGGGCCTGCCGGTCAGGAAATACCGGCAGAACCCGGGACACATACTCTCCCGGCAGGGCATGCAGGAATCTGCCTCAGCACAGAGCGGCAGGGAGAGTCACGGTCACTCGCGTACCTTCGTTTCTCCTGCTCCAGACACTGGCTCCATAGGCTTCCCCATAGTAGAGCCGGATGCGTTCCTGCACATTCCGGACTCCGTAGCCGCTTTCCCACAGAGAGACGTCTTCCATGCCTGCGCCATCATCTGTAATCCGGAGAATAAGGTTTTCTCCGTCCTGCCGGACTGCAACGCAGATGGTTCCCTTGCCGATTTTTGCTTCCAGCCCATGGTTCATGGCATTCTCCACGAAGGGCTGCAGGATAAAGGTCAGTATCTCCTTGTCCAGCAGGGATGGATCTACCTGCTCCACCAGTTCAAAGCGGTCATGGTACCGCATATTCATGATCTTCATATATTCCCTGATCCATCTCAGAGAATCCCTTATGGAAATAAACTTGTTTCCGTTGTTCAGTGTCAGCTTGAAATGGTTGGAAAGCGCCATGGTCATATCCGCGATCCGGTCGTCCCCGTCTATGATCGCCTGAAAATAGAGCGCATCCAGAGTATTGTACAGGAAGTGGGGATTGATCTGGGACTGCAGGAGCAGAAGCTCTGCCTCCCGCTCGTTCAGCTTTGTAGCCATCAGGTGTCCGGACAGGCGCTGGTTCGCCAGGAGCAGACGGATCAGCATCACTGTAAAGACCAGGACGATCCCGCCCACCAGCCATACCATATTACGCAGCTGGCGGCTCTCCGCGGAGAGTTCCGAAAGCTTCGCCGCATTGACCAGCTTCCAGCCTGTCGTCTCATTCTCCACATCGGAAAAGATCAGCCCTGCGGAGGGTTTCCCGGTTTTCCTGAAGGAGAGAAACGCATTCCGCACGTTTTCCTCCTCTTCCCCCCTGCCGTCATAATAAACGGCTGCATCCTCTGTATCCAGCACCAGATAGTTGCTCTTCGGCTGGTCTGTTCCTCCGCCTCCTACATAGGACCGCGTCAGCAGGGTCCGGCTGAGCGTAACGGCGAGGTATCCCATGGGTTCTCCTGTAGAAGGATTGATCAGGTACTTTGTCATACACAGTACATTTCCCAGATCCGGTCCCAGTACATTCTCTCCGAAAAAAACCTCTTTTCCCAGGGCTTCTGCCGCCTTCCTGCTCCACTCCTCTCTCCGGAAATCATGTTCGTTGTAGTACAGATCAAATTCATAACTTCCCCGGGTATTACTCAGCATAAAGTGATTTCCGGAAAGGTCCATGAAGATCACATCGTTCACCCAGGCCTGCAGTCTTGCCAGCTGCCTGGCGGCCTCCTCCAGGACTTTCCGGTCCTTCGCGGGAAACGTGCTGCCTAGCTGTTCTCTTTTTCCCAGAACCTGCTGCAGATCCCGGTCATTTAAGAATCCCCGGACGACCTCGATGATGCTTCGAAGATTCATGTCCAGTACCCTGCCGGAATTTTTGAGGGCCACCCTGTAGGTCGTCTGGTAATTCTGCTCGATCGCCCTCTCGGAAGCGCGGTAAACGGAATACCCCAGCATCCAGATCAGAAAGATCGAAAGGAGAAACAGGAGCAGAAAGGCGGCTTTTCTTTTTTTATCGGTCATGAATCACTTTTTCCGGATTCCCAGGATCCGGCGCGCTTCTTCCGGCGTTGCTGTCCCCAGCCCCATGGCACTGATCAGGGCCGCCAGCTTTTCTACCACCTGATAATTATATTCCGCGGCAAGTCCTTCTGCCAGCCAGGCGCTGTCCTCGAAGCCGATCCGCACAACGGAAGCTCCCATGGCGATGGCCATTGCCAGGAAGGTCCAGTTGTCCCGTCCGTAATGCGTCACTCCCCAGAGAGAGTCCCCGGGCACGAAGGAGACAAATGCCGAAAGCATTTCCGGCGTGGGCTGCATGCCGCCCGCATGTCCGAATACGAGATTGAAAAGCCTCGGTTCCTGGAATGGCAGCTCTTTCCTGACAAGCTCCATGTTGTGCAGCATGCCGATATCGAACACTTCTGTCTCCGGAAGAATATTTCTTTTATATACTGCGTCCGCACAGTAGCGGATGTCGTCAAAGGAATTGATGTACACGGCCTCTCCAAGGTTTGTGGTCCCGCCGTTCAGCGAAGCGCTTTCCACCTTCGCGTAATCCAGGGGGCTGCACCTCTCCTGAATATTCATCTCTGACACACCCCCGGTAGAGGCCTGTACGATCACATCGGTCTTCTTCAGGATCTCCTCGAAGCATTCGGTCATATAGGTGATATCCGGCGTAAGACTTCCATCCGGTTTCCGGCAGTGCAGATGGCACATGGACGCACCGGCCTGCACACTTCTGGCTACATCTTCTGCAAGAGCATATTTATCCACCGGCGAGCCGGCCGCAACCGGTGCCAGAGAAATGATCACTTTACGCATAATTCTCTCCTGTCAAAATACCACAGCTCCTGAAAGCTGTTCTACAGCTGTTCCCGCTGATCTCTGTTTCCATCTTCCGCTGTCCTGCGGCTGTTCTGTCTCCATCCTCCGCTGCCCCGGGCTGTTCTGTCTCCATCTTCCTGTTAATCGTCAGGCCAGCTCCTCCGCGATTTCCCGCAGCGTTTCCTCTTCACCTACATTACCGGGAAAGATTATATAGGCAAGGCCCGGGAACCGGCTTTCCGGTCCTGTACGCCATACCGGTATTCCTTTTCTGATCTGCCCCATCACCAGAGCTTTTCTGACCTTAAGTCCCCTGGTGCCTACGTCGGAGGAGGTGATTCCCCCTTTCGCGACAAGAAAGCCCGGCCTGACGCCGATCCCTGCCACGATGCCGGTCAGGGCGTCGGAGATCTTTACGGAGATCGAAAGGAGTTCCTCCCTGGAAAGATTTTCCGGTGCCAGAAGCTGCCGGCTGGTATAGACCACCGCAGTCTTCCCCTCCTTCATGGCTTTCTCTGCCAGAGCGGCTGCCTTGTCCCTCTCTGCCGCAAGCCCGTTTTCCCGGAAGATGGCGTTTACATCAAATTCCAGAAAAACAGCCGGCAGGTCGGCTTCCTTCAGGCAGGACAGCTGCCGGGTCGTTTTCTCAACATGCGAGCCTACGATCACCAGGCCGCCGGTCCGGGTTTCCTCCCCGCGGATCTCTTCTCTGGTAAGAAGCGGCCGTTCTGTCACCCTTCCCATCACCCTGGTAAAAGCGGCTGCCGTCCGGGCCAGAAAATGCTTTCCTTTTTTCATGGCATTTACCAGTGCCGCGCAGAAAACCTCCAGATCTTCATATGTCACGGCATTCACAATGACGACGGCTCTGTTTTCCGCCAGCAGAAGCTTTTTCTCAATCCCTGCCGTATCCAGGGCTGCCAGCTCCTCCAGGGAAATGCAGATACAGTCCTCTGCCCTTTTTCTTCCCCTGGTCTTCTCCTCCACATATTCCTTCAGGTCAGATGCCGAATACCCGAAGGTTTTGTCCCTGGCGAATTCTGTCATTCCGGCGGGTGTAAGGAGGTCTCCTTCCTTCACATAATGAATATTCCCAAAGGTAACTCGTCCGCCTTCCGGAAAGAAGGGGCAGAGGATTTCCCCATCAATTCCTTCTTCCGTATCCCCTGCGCTTCTCCCGGGATCTTCCGGCGTTTCTGAAACGGCGCCTGTGTGCCTGAAGCCTTCTGCCAGGGCGTCCAGTTCCAGAGGATAATGCCCGCGAAGGGTGGAATCCCCCCGGGAGATCAGGAAATAATCCTTTCCTGTTTCTCTGCTGATCTTTTTCACCCGCTCCGCGATCTGTCTGTGGACAGCAGCTGTTTTCTCCTCCGAAAAGCTCCTGGAATTGGTCAGGATAAAAAACATGCTGCTTTCCTCCTGGAAGCCCTCGCGGACAGAATTCTCCTCCCAGTCTGTATAGACAGAAATATCATGAACGGTCTGTACCCCGGTAGGGTCATCGTCCAGCACCACAATCTTGCAGTCAAACCCCTCCATTGCCTTCTGAAGGCACTCCTTTGCCCGGTC
>JAFOJB010000223.1 GCA_017420455.1 Blautia sp. | reverse complement strand
TCCGGTTCCTGTTCACGCCAGGAGGTACAGCCATTACATGTCATCATGGCTGCGAGCTCCGTGTCCGGTCCGTAATCCCTGAAAAAGTCCTCCCTGCTGTTGAATGCCTTCAGACATCCCACTCTGCCGCATACGTTATTGGAATAAAGGCATGTTAAGATCCCGATTTTATTCATTTTGTACTCCTTCTTTATTCGAGGATGAAACTGGTCATGACAGAAAAAGGATATGCATTTTTCCGCTGCGGTCTTTGACGATTTCCGTATCTACATGATAGATATCCTGCAGCAGATCCGTACGGAAGATTTCATCCGGAGTTCCGGAGTCTGCCAGGGTTCCGTCCTTCATGACAAACAGGTAGTCGCAGAAAGCTGCAGCAATGTTCAGGTCGTGGATGGCGGAGATTACCGTCACCTTCAGCTCCCGCACGATCTTCATCAGCTGGAGCTGATGCGTGATATCGAGGTGATTTGTCGGCTCGTCAAGAACCAGACATGGTGTTTCCTGGGCAAGAGCTCTGGCAAGGATCACCCGCTGCTGTTCTCCGCCGGACAGAGTGGAGAAGCTTCTTTGAGAAAAATCCTGCATGCCCACTTTTTTCAGAGCCTCCTGGGCGATGGCATAGTCCCTCGCGTTATCCCGCTCCAGAGCCTTTTTGTGCGGAGAACGTCCCATCATGACAACCTCCAGGACGGAGAACTCAAAATTATAGTAGTTATGCTGCGCGACAACAGCCAGTTTTTTTGCCGATTCCTTTGGCCGCATGGAAAGAATGGGAATCTGGTCCAGAAACACCTGTCCTCCGTCCGGATTCAATGTGCGGTATATGCACCTGAGAAGCGTGGATTTGCCGCTGCCGTTGGGCCCGATGATCCCCACAAAACTGCCTTTCCTGACAGAAATCGTGACACCCTTCAGAATATGGTTCCCGCCAAGTGTGATGTCGATCCTGTCTGCCAGTATGGTATATCTGCCTTCCGGATCTTCCGCCTTTTTCATCCGTTACCACCCCCGAATCCATAAGAACGCCGGACCATCAGATAGATGAAGCATGGCGCGCCGATAATAGAACACAGGATACCGATAGGCATTTCCGCGTTTTTCAGGATGCTCCTGCAGGCGACATCCGCCCAGATCAGAAAGATGGAGCCAAGAAGAGCAGCCAGAGGGATAAGCTTCTTGTGGTCGGTGCCAAAAAGCATCCTCACGACATGAGGGATGATCAGGCCGACAAATCCGATCATACCGGCTGCGTATACCGCAAATCCGACGAGCAGTGATGAAAGGATCAGATAGAAGGTGCGGACTCTGTGAAGATCTGTCCCCAGCGTGATGGCGGTTTCATCCCCCAGCAGCATCAGATTCAGGTTCCGGAACTGTGTCCAGAATACGATTGTTCCCAGAAGCATGATGGGAAGGATGATATAGATTTCCTGCCAGCTGGTATTGGCCAGGCTTCCCATGGTCCAGTTGACCACTTCCTGCGTTGCGTTTTTGTTATGCGCCAGATACAGGATGAAGTTGGCGAACGCGGAGCAGACGGAACTGATGGCCATACCTGCCAGAATGAGCTTTCCGGAATTGGCGCGTCCGCCGATATTGGCGATAAAGAGAACGCCAAAGGAGGTCGCCATGGCTCCCAGGAATGCCGAAACGCCGACAAACCTGCCTCCGAACACGCTGCCGATGCCAAGGATGATGGCAAGAGTCGCGCCGAGAGAAGCTCCGGAGGAGATTCCCAGAACATAAGGATCCGCAAGGGGATTCTTGACCACGGCCTGCATGACAGATCCGCAGACAGACAAACCCATACCTACGCCCAGAGCCAGAAGGACTCTCGGAAACCGGATCAGCCAGACGACATCATGAATTGGCCCCTGACTGTAATCCGAAAGACTCTCCAGCCTGAAAAGCTCCCGCAGGATCACACTGTATACCTCTTTTATGGAAATGTCCGCGTTTCCGAAGGTGATCGCAGCCAGGACAGAAAACACCAGCAGCCCCAGAAGGACTGCCAGTGTGATCAGAAAAACAGAGGTTTTCAACAGGTTTCGTTCTTTCTGTTCTGCCATCTGCCCTGTTTACTCCAGTGTTACATCCGGATACATACCTTTGGCGAAGGTGACGATCCCATCCTTTGTACGGGTTGCGCTGGCATACATCTCGCTCAGCATGATGGGGTATACCCGGCCGTTTTTAATGGCGTCCAGACTCTGGTACACTTCATTGTCCAGAAGCTTGCTCATATTTTCCTGCTCGACGGTGGCAGGATCATCTCCGGAATAGGGCATGTATACGATGAAGATCACGTCCGGATTTGCAGTGATCACATCCTCCTGCCCGATACTGGTATACTCATCATTGACCAGAACACCGCCCAGCTGCTGCACCATATCGCCGCCAAGGCTGGAAGTACCATAGTTGGTGATGCTGTCGCCAAGGAATTCCAGAACCATGACGCGAGGACGCTCTTCGATCGTTTCCGTCTGTGCAAGAACACTGGAGATGGTGTCTTTCATGTCATTGACAATAGCCTCTGCCTTGTCCTGCACATCAAAGATGATACCCATGTTCAGGATGTCTGTGTATTCATTTTCAAGAATACGGTTGGACCCATCTCCTTTGGTGTTGCTGTTGATATAGGTATTGACGCCTTTTTCCACCCAGTCTGCGGCGCTTCCGAGAGTCTTCTCGCCGAAATAGGAGCCCCAGGAGAAGATCATGTCGGGATCCAGCATAGTTACTGTTTCCAGAGACGGGGTGAACTCATCCAGATAGTTCAGGGTATCAAATGCGGCTTTCTGATCCTCCGGTACTTCGTTGTCCAGTCCGGCCGCCGCTGCAATGTGATCCTCCAGTCCGAGAGCCAGAAGAGTTTCGATGCAGCCCTGATATACGGCAAGAACCTTTTCCGGAGCCTTCTCGTAGACAGTTTCCAGCGGTTCTCCTTCTCTGGTGGTCGTCTCAATGGTCACAGGGTATTCGGTAGCGGCCGCCATGGCGGTAAGACCTGTGCCAATAGTGAGGGAAGCTGCGATACAGACCGCAGCCATAGTCCTGAGAGTTCTGTTTTTCATGTTGAC
>JAFOJB010000222.1 GCA_017420455.1 Blautia sp. | reverse complement strand
CTTGAAATATCCGGGCATTTAAGATACAATTATTTTGTTTCATCGGTTCACTGCTTCTGATATGCGGCCAGGGAGGTGTTGATTTGGAAAAACCGGGAAACAGATTCCTTAAGGCAGTGTTTGTGTGCATAAAAGGGATATTACTCTTTTTTTCCTGTGCGGCAATGGTTTTATTGCTTCTGTTCTTCAAAAAGATTGTTGTGAGTGAAGCCGGTTCTTCTGGCTTTTCCGGAAGAGGAACTGCTGAGAGCCCTTATCTGATCAAGTCTGCAGAAGACCTATCCGGATTCAGGGATGCCGTCAACGATGGAAATGCCTTTGAGGGAGAGTATTTTTTGCAGACGGAGAATATTGACCTTGGCGGCATTGAGTGGCTGCCAATCGGAATATACAAGTCTGATAAATATTTTTGCGGCACTTATGATGGCGGAGGACATTACCTGGAGAATCTTGTCATTTCTTCCGCCTATCCCTATTCTCCTTCCAATGTTGGTTTTTTTGGAACCCTGAGCGGCACTGTCAGAAACCTTGGTATAGAAAGCGGATCCATTGAAGGCAGCTGTTGTGGGGCGATAGCCTGCCAGTCCAGGAATGCTGCAATGATATTAAACTGCTATAATAAGGCTTCCGTCACAGGATGGGAATGTGCTGGCGGGATCGTGAATGAATTTGATTCCGGTTATATTCTGAACTGTGTGAATACAGGGACGGTTACAGCGCCGTCGTCAGGAGGTGAGATCATTTCCGGTTCTGCCGCTTATATGGCTGCGGTTTATCCGGATGAACCGCTTCCGGAAACCTTCAGCGGAGAATACAGAAAAGTAGAGCTGACAGGGGATTCTGTAGAAGAGCTTCTGAACTCAGGGCTCGCAGAACTGTTAAAGGCTGGCGTTGTGAAAAGAAATGAAGTCTCTGTATGGAGGTAAAACGAAAAAATGCAACTGACATCTGTCTATTTTATTGTTTTCATGGCTTTTGCCATATTGGGATTTCAGTGCTGCAGCTCCAGGTACCGGTATCTCTTTATTCTCCTGTGCAATATTCTGTTCTACACCGGGTGGATCAATGATATCAAAAGCGCATTTTCTCTCGCTGCCGTGATCATCGTTACCTGGGCTGGCGCTTTGCTTTATCATAAGACAAGGTACCGTTTTATTCTGCATGTCTGTCTTGCGGCAAGCTTTTTGTTTCTGGTATGGTTCAAATACGCGGATTTTATGACAGCTGCACTGGATAAGATCCTCCGATATTCAGGACATTCCGGACCGATCCCCCTCAGCCCCATGGCGCCCATCGGGATAAGCTTCTTTACTTTTCAGGCGGCGGGTTATCTGATCGATGTGTATCGTGGTAAAACAATGCCTGAAAAAAACCTGTTTCGTTATGCTGCATTCGTTTCTTTTTTTCCGACTATCACCTCCGGTCCGATTGAAAGATCTGACCATCTGCTGAAGCAGCTGCGTGAAGTCAGACCCCGGCCGTCCTTCGACGACGTTCGTCGAGGTTTTATTCTCTTCGTTTATGGCGCGTTTGTAAAGCTGGTCATTTCTGAACGTCTCGCATTACTGGTCAGTTCAGTAATGGATTATTATCATTTTTACAGCGGAATCGTATGTTTTATCGCCGCTGTCTGTTACAGTGTTCAGATTTATTGCGATTTTTCTTCCTATTCTCTGATGGCAGCAGGTGCCGCGAAGTGCTTCGGCTTCGATATCGTGGAAAATTTTACAGTGCCTTATTTTTCAGAAACCCTTCAGGAATTCTGGAGAAGATGGCACATCTCTCTAAGTACCTGGTTCCGTGATTATGTTTATATTCCTCTGGGGGGGAATCGTTGTTCCGGACTTCGGAAAAATATTAATCTGTTGATAACCTTTCTGGTAAGCGGTCTGTGGCATGGCGCCAACTGGACCTTCGTGTTCTGGGGATTCCTGCATGGCTTCTATCAGGTAGTCGGCAATCTTACCAGAAAGGGAAGAAATAAAGCATTGCAGCTGCTCCGGGTTAATACAGAATGCTTCAGTTATCATCTGTTTCGTAAACTGATTGTTTTTCTGCTGGTTACTTTCGCCTGGATCTTTTTCCGCTTCGACACCATAACAGAGGCCTTTTCCTATATCTGGAGGATCTTCGGGCATGTCCGTCTGTGGGAGATTTTTGACGGAACCGTTTATGAGATGGGCCTTGACTATATGGAACTGGCTGTTCTTTTCTTCTCGTTGTCCGTGCTGATCCTTGCGGATGTACTGAAGTATAAAACCAGAAAAAACATAGACTGCCTTCTTCTTGAGCAGAATATACTCTTCCATTGTCTGGTCGTCGCCCTGCTGATCACAGTAACGATGGTTTATGGACTGTACGGACCTGGCTTTGATGCTCGGGAGTTTATCTATATCCGGTTTTAGGAGAAATACCCATGAAAAAAAAGTTGTTTAATACAGTTGTCTTTTTTTTGATTCTGGGTTTTTTGCTGGGCGGCGCCCGTGAGGTTCTGTTGTTTAAAAACGATGATGGAATCATGACCATGAAGCATTTTTACAAGCAGCCGGATAACTGCATTGATGTTCTTGTGCTTGGTTCCAGCCATGCCTACAATGATGTGAATACGCATGTCCTCTATGATGAATATGGGGTTGTGAGTTATATACTGGGAGGGCCAAATCAGCCCATCTGGAGTAGTTATTATTCTCTTAAGGAAGCATTTCAGTCCCAGAAACCAGAACTGGTTTTACTGGAGTGTTATACAGCGGCTCGTACGAATGATGATTTCACACAGGCCGAAATAATAAAGAATACTCTGGGCATTCGAACCCCATGGAACAAGGCTGCTTCCATATTCGCTTTCACGCCCTGCGAAAACGCAGACGATTATTTATTCGCTTACAGGCTCTATCATTCCCGATATAAGACTGTCACGAGGCTTGACTTTCCAGCTCAGCAAGCACGTGCCCAATATCAGTATTTCACAGGTATGATCACATCTTTCAGACAGAAACCCATGGAAAAGCCGGATATCTCTGCCTCCGAAGGCATAAAACCCATCAGAGAAAAGGAAGAATCCTATATTCGTAAGATCGTAGAGCTTTGCGGCCAGAATGATATTCCCATCATGCTCTTTCTGTCGCCTTATGCATTCAAACCTAAAGATATGCAGCGCTTTCATTATGTCGAGCAGCTTGCCGATGAACTTGGAGTTGTTTTTATCAATTATAACAGTGAAGAGAATTATGCCCGCACAGGAATAGATTTTCAGACAGATCTGATGGATGAAGGCCATATGAATTGGGACGGATCGTGCAAATTTACCCATGTTCTGGCAGAAGACATGCTTTCCGTTGTAAGTCTCCCGGACCGCCGCGGAGATTCGAAATACGAATACTGGAAAAAAAGCAGTGAATTCTTTCTTGATCAGGTGAATAGTATGGATCTCCTTGCAGCCTCCAGTATCGAAGAGCTTCTCAGAAATATACATGGCAGCTCAAATCTCGTCACCTTTGTCTACACTTCATCCTCTGCCAGGAAATGCGGCGATTGCATGGAGCTGTTTATCAACCTGGGCATTTCGGATTATGTTCCGGAAGACGGGGATCTGTTCCGGATAGACACGAACGGAGCCAGGCTCGCGTCCGGATCCGGACTCCAATGGTCTTACAGGGAGGACATTCATGACCATACAATCTATGCCGATTACGCAGTGGTTCCGGAAGACGGTAAAGTCTTTATCCGGAAAAACCTGACTTTTGATGAAAATCAGTATATAATGGATGATGATCCTGCTGCTGTTTATATTTTAGTGTATAACAGCTTTATGAGGACTCTCTGCTGCGTAAAGATGATTACATTTGACGAGAGTGGTTCACCTGTCATATCAGAGCAATTATAACCAATTACCGGATTTGCTGAAAAAAATGATTATGCACAAAGAAAGCAGGTTCCAGACGAATTGCAGGAGGTTTTTATGAAATACGTATGTCAGATTTGTGGTTATGTTTATGATGAGGAAAAGGAAGGAAAGCCGTTTCAGTCTCTGGAAAAATGTCCGCAGTGTCATCAGCCGGCGTCAAATCTGCACCCTTTGAAGGAAGAAAACAATACCGGGGAACAGGCGGAATGGAAAGAAAACGCTCCGGCTGCTACAGCCGGTATTGATGAAGCAAGGCGGGAGGCAGACAGGGAGATAATACGGAAAGCAGTACCGGCACCCGCATATAATTCGGAGCTGGTGAGACATGATCCCTCTGCAAGATACATGGAGGAAATTCATAAAATGGCTGTCAGCGGAGAGTCTCTTCATGCGGCCATGGGAACGTTGCTTCCGCTTCCCAGGTGGGAGGACATTCTTTTGCTGGGCGCTCAGCTGAACCCTGCGCCGCTGAATGACGACGCTCCAGTGTCGACAAGAACGGTCATCGGGAAGAAGGCAAAAAAACCGAAGGTTCTTGAAACACCGGTCTATGTTTCCCATATGTCCTTCGGCGCTCTGTCGAAGGAAGCAAAAACGGCTCTTTCAAAGGGTTCTGCCATGGCAGGAACTGCCATGTGCAGTGGAGAAGGAGGCATTCTCCCGGAAGAGAAGGCAGCAGCTTACAGGTATATTTTTGAATATATCCCGAACAAATACAGCGTGACGGATGAAAACCTGAAAACCTCCGATGCCATAGAGATCAAGATCGGGCAGGGAACAAAACCTGGAATGGGCGGCCATCTTCCGGGCAGTAAAGTGACGCCGGAGATTGCTGCAATACGGGGAAAGAAGGTCGGAGAAGACATACAGAGTCCCAGCGCTTTCCCGGAGATCCGTTCAAAGGATGACCTGAAGGAGATGGTATCTATGCTGCGGGAACGTTCCGGGGGACGGCCTGTCGGGATCAAAATCTCTGCGGGGAATATTGAACAGGATCTTGAATACTGCGTATATGCGGAGCCGGATTTTATCACGATTGACGGCAGGGGCGGAGCAACGGGGTCTTCTCCGCTGTTTCTGCGGGACGCCTCTTCGGTCCCCACAATTTACGCCCTGGCAAGAGCCAGGAAATATCTTGATAGTGTTCAGTCCGATATTGACCTGGTTATCACAGGCGGCCTGAGCATCTCAGCCGATATCGCCAAGGCACTGGCCATGGGGGCGGATGCGG
>JAFOJB010000221.1 GCA_017420455.1 Blautia sp. | reverse complement strand
GTCCCCCTGTGTTCCCCCCTGTGTTCTTTCTGCTAAGAGTATCCCGCATTTTTCCGCAGTCGCTGAAACCGTAAACTGTAACCATCCAATATTTCCGTGATCGGATATATTGTTATTGACAGGTTCCCCGTCCTGCGGATAGAATAGTACTATTCGTGGTTTGCTTTTTTCCGGAGAATATCCATAAAATCCATAGAAGGAGATAATAGAAATGGCCAAGCTTGTAACCGATTACCTGGAGGAGACCGTCCTGCGGTTTCCGGAGAAAACCGCCTATGCGGATGAATCTCATGAAATTACCTTCCGGCAGCTCCGGGACGCTTCCTTCCATGTGGCCTCCTGCCTTGTCAGGAAGGAAATCTTCCGCCGGCCGGTCGTGGTTTACATGGAAAAATGCGTCGAATGCATTGCTTCCTTCCTGGGAGCTGCCTACAGCGGAAACTTCTATACCCCGATCGATACCACCATGCCCGCCACAAGGGTCGGAAAAATCCTGGATACTCTGCAGCCGGAGGCGGTTGTCACGGACAGGGAACATCTGGAAAAAGCCCGGGAACTCTTTCCCGGAAGAAATCTTTTCCTGTATGAAGAGATGCAGGACGGGGAAGCCGAAGAGCAGCTGGTCCTCGAGACAGCCTCCCGGGTAATCGATACCGATATCCTGTATATCCTGTTCACCTCCGGTTCCACCGGAACCCCCAAGGGAGTCATCATCTCCCACCGGTCCGCCACAGACTACACCGACTGGATCACCAGCCGTTTTGATTTCAACGAAAAGACCATCATCGGCAACCAGGCGCCGCTGTACTTCGACCTGTCCATCCAGGATGTGTACGCTCCCATCTGCTGCGGCTGCACCACACAGCTGGTACCCGGAAGCCTTTTTGCCGCCCCGAAAAAGCTGATGGAATATCTGGTGGAAAAAAATGTCAATACCATCATCTGGGTTCCCACCGCCCTGTGCCTGATGGCCAATATGAAGGCCCTTACCCTGGAAAATCTCCCGAAGCTGGAGAAGGTCCTTTTCTGCGGCGAGGTCATGCCCAACAAGCAGCTGAATATCCGGAGAAAAGCATATCCGGAGACCGTCTTCGTTAACCTTTACGGGCCAACCGAAGCCTGCGACGCCTGCTCTTACTATATCGTAAACCGGGAATTTGCCGACGATGAGTCTCTTCCCATCGGAAAGCCCTGCGAAAATACCGATATTCTGGTGCTGAACTCCGAGGACAGACTTGTCGGCGCCGACGAGGTGGGCGAGCTGTGCATCCGGGGTTCTTCCCTGGCAGGCGGCTACTATCACGATCCGGAAAAAACCGCCGCAGCCTTTACCCAGAATCCGCTGAATCCCTGGTACCCGGAGCTCATCTACCGGACCGGCGACCTGGTAAAATACAATTCCTACGGAGAACTGGAATATGTCTCGCGGAAGGATTTTCAGATCAAGCATCTGGGCTACCGCATCGAGCTCGGAGAGATCGAAACGGTGATCTCTTCCATACCGGGAGTGGATCTGAACTGCTGCCTGTACGACACGAAAAAGAAACGGATCGTCCTGTTCTACACCGGCACCGTGGAAAAGAAGGAGCTGATGGCCAAGGCCGCCTCCATGCTTCCCGAGTACATGCTCCCCACCAAATATAACCCACTGGAGGAAATGCCCAGAAACCTCAACGGGAAAATCGACCGGCAGGCTCTGAAGGAACGGATCTGAGACTGCAGAAAAAACGCTGCCGGCACCGGATTCCGCATACGTTTATGCGGCAATTCCGCGCCG
>JAFOJB010000220.1 GCA_017420455.1 Blautia sp. | reverse complement strand
TCCTCCTCCAGCGGTCTGGATCTTGGTCAGGTAAGTTCTGTTCTGGGAATGATCGCCCCTGCTATTCTCAGCCTTCTTTCCACCACCATGTCCTCTCAGGCAAATTCCTTCGGCAAAATAGACCTGAGCGACGGACTTGACCTCAAGGATGCGGTCGGACTTCTCGGCATGGTTCTCGGAGGCGGGAACAAGCCGCAGCAGAACAACGCCGGCAGCGGACTGCTTGGACTTCTCGGCGGACTTCTGAAGGGGAAATGATCTTTGGAGACCAATCGGGCAGGGGAGCGCTTCTCTCTCTGACCGGAGATAAGACGAACAGGGAGCGTAAAGAGCATGGCAAACGCAATTCATGTTGAACTGAATATATTGTGTCTGATAATCCTGCTTTTCATCGAGTATCAGAGTATCCACAATGTCAACCAGCAGACAAGCAGGGTTCTTTTCCGGCACCTGATAGACGGTGTCATTTTCGCGCTGCTGCTGGATATCATCTGGCGCCTGATCGACGGCCGGATGTTCCCCGGTGCAATCCCGTTGAATTATCTTGTCAATGTACTGTTTCTTTCTGAAGGAATTGCTCTGGGAGGAATCTGGTATCTGTATGTGCTGGAGTCCCTGGAATATACCATCACCCGGGAGCTTACTCTGAAGATCATGGCCCCTTCCTGCTTCTTTTTCATCCTGAATGTAATTTCCTGCAGAACGGGCTGGATATTCACGATTTCCCCGGAAAATGTCTATACCCATGGTCCTTTGTTCGGTCTGCAGCTTGCCGGGGCTCTTGGCGCGCTTTTTATCCCGCTGATCCATATCCTGGTACGGGTTCTCAACAAAAACCGCCGGCCTTCCCATCACGTGGCCTTTAAGCTTCTGGGGTTCTATATTCTTCCTGTAGCCGGCATGCTTTTTTCCCTCCCCTTTACGGGAATGCCCGGAACCTGGACCTGCGCCTCTGTCTCACTGGTGCTGCTCTATATTGACAGCCAGGACAGGGAGATCATGCGGGACGGTCTTACAGGCCTGAACAACCGTAAAACGCTGAATCCCGCATTCTCGGATTACATCCGGCAGGTTTCTCCGGAACGGCCTTTGTATCTGTTCATGCTGGATCTGGACAATTTCAAAACGATCAACGATACCCTTGGACATACGGAGGGGGATCATGCGCTGGTAAATACCGCCAGAGTGCTTACCCGCTCTGCTGCCGGGGTCCAGTGTATCATCGTCCGGTACGGCGGAGACGAATTTCTGATCATGGGCTTCTTTTCCGGAGACGAGGAGGCACATGAGTTTAAGCAGCGCATTTCCGACAATTTCAAAGCCTTCAATGAAGAGAACCAGCTGCCCTACACTCTGGCCGTAAGTATCGGCTTTTCCAGATATCAGCCGGGACAGAGCTTTGAGGACCTGGCCATGGCCTCGGATGCAGCGCTGTACGCCGACAAAACGCTCCGGAAAAAGGCATCGCCTGTTCGTCACAACCATCATTTCCGTTAGTCAGCAAAAAACACAGGGGACGGTGACATCAGAACCGTCCCCGATGCTTTCTTCCGGGATAACCTGCAATCATATCATCCATACGAACATGATGTTATACGGATTCCAGTAAGTCATACTGATACTCCATAGAATCCTCGCTTGCGGAACGGTTTCTTCTTCCTTCATATACACCTGTTCTGACCATGCCGAGCTTTTCCATGATTCTATATGAAGCCGTGTTCTCTGTGTCGCAATGTGCCCGGAAATGTTGTATTCCATAATGCTGTCTGAAGCACTTAACCAGAGCCTCTGCCGCTTCATACGCAAATCCGTTTTTCCAATATTTGCGGTTGATAATCCATCCAAGTTCTCCAACCCCCTGGTCGAAATAAACACTAACCGCTCCAATATGTCGATCGTTGTACAAAACAGCGAACTCAAAGAACGTTGGTTCATCTTTTGCCCATTCAGTCTCCACGTTCTGTAAAAAACGCAGCGTTTCTTCCGAATTTGCATTGGGCAGACGACACATATACTTTGTGTTTTCAGGATTCAAAGCATATTCGTTTACCGTTGTGATGTATCTGGTTCCCAATGGCTTAAGAATCAACCTTGATGTTTGGATCTCTATGCCTTCCATGTTTTTCATCCTCAATAAAGTTTGTTCGGGAAATCGCAAGTTATCTTTCTAAAACGAATCTGGCCAGTTCAACAGTACCATCCATCTCAGCAGATTCTACGTAAAGGTACCAGGTACCTTTACGCTCTGTAGACTATATAATACAGGATTATGCCAAACCCTGCAATTCATCAATTTCAAATTGAAGGAACAGATATTGTCTGGTAAAATAATACATACGGTGCGAGCTGAGAAATCAGCACAGCTGATTTCCCCTTACAGGCGGATGACCACAGCTGCCTGCATTGGTGTAAAGTGACACGGTACCAATGTCGTTTATCGAGGAGGAATGAATCATGTCATATGCAACAATCGAGAAACAGATTAGAAGTCTGCCGGAAGAATGTCTGGATGAAGTATCAAATTATATTGATTTTCTATTATTTAAAATGCAAATGAATAAAGATGATTCAGTTATTCAGGATAATAGTAAGTATTTTGGTGTTCTGAAGAGTATTCCCGACGGATTAGATTTACAGAGGAGTATGAGGGATGGCTGAATGTAAGCCTGGCTCTTTGCCGAAGACAATAAAACAGGGCTGTGAAAATGGGGATTTCCCGGGGAATCCTCCGTTTCTCACAGCCCTTTCTTTCTGCCTGCAGCAGGGATACCGGGCCTGCCTCCCGGGGATGCCCGGCCGGACCTGTCCATATTGCTGCCCATCAGGAAATCTTTACCGGGAAATCTTTACTGAAATGGTTCGCAGTCCCGTGAAGACCAGTGCGGGATCAGGCAGCAGGTACCTCTTCCTCTGCATCCACCGGCTGAATCGAGCTCAGCATGATGCCGGCAACAGACGCAAAGCCTTCGTCACTCATGGGATAGAATACGAATTCCAGAATATATCCGGATTCTGTAACGGTAGCCAGGCAGCCGCAGTCATCTTTCTTCAGCACATAGTCGAGATAAGGAATACCGTTGACGATAACCACATCCAGATCGCTCACATCCTCCATTTCCTCCAGAGCAGAAGAATAATCCTCCAGAGTGACACCTTCTCCGTCCAGATACCTCACTGTGACGATAGCGCTGTCGTCCTCTGTCACATAACAGGCAATCATTCCCTCTCCTTTTTCTTCCTCGCTAAGCTCTGCATCACGCATGGCTGCAGGGATGAACATCTGAAGGGCAACCTTATCGATGGCAACAAACTCTCCTTCGATACCGGCCTGTGCAACAGCCTGTTCCATTTCTTCCGTCCAGTTGATCTCCTGGACTTCCTCCTCTGCAAAAACTGTCACTGTCAAAGACAGGCACAGAACAGCAGACATGACAACAGCAGCAATTCCCTTAAGATTCTTCATAATCATTTCCTTTCTTCTGATGATTTCTTTTCCTCTGTCGCTTTCCTTTTTCGGTGATTTCCCGATATATTTTTCAGGATGAGTCTTTCAGAACCGCAGCGCCTCCTCTCGTGTGGCGTCAGAACCTGCAGCGGCTTCTGCACCATCAGGTTCTGCTTTCTTCTCAGCAGTTTCCGGTATATACGTACTTCAGGTTTTCTCTTGCGATCTCCGCCAGATGATAGACATGCCTGACACTCGTGGCATCCCTGTCGGTCATATGGAAACGCGGGAAAAACCGGGAGATATGAAGCGGGATGTCCTTGCCTGTACGCCCGCCATAAACGTCCCTCAGCGAGGCGATCCAGAGACTCAGCTGCCGCATCTCCTCCTCGGAATCATTTTCCCCCGGAATGATGAGGGTGGTGAGCTCCACATGGCAGCCCTTTACGGCTTCCTCAATGAAATCCATTACCATTTTTCTGCTGCCCTTCAGGACATCCCGGTAGTATCTGTCCGTAAAACCCTTCAGGTCTATATTCATGGCGTCGATCAGGGGAGAAAGCTCCTCCAGCACGGAAAGCCCGGCCGTTCCGTTGGTCACCAGAACATTTACCATGCCGTCCTTCCTGACCAGACGCGCCGTATCCCGGACAAACTCGTACCCGATGAGGGGTTCATTATAGGTAAAGGCCAGGCCGATATTCCCTTTTTTCCTGTAAAACCCGGCGGTAAAAGCCAGATCCTCGGGCGTGACCGTGTCCGCATCCCGCTCGTACTGCCATGCCTCTTCCGACCAGGAGATCTCGTAATTCTGACAGAAAGGGCAGCGAAGATTGCAGCCATAGCTGCCCACCGACAGAATCGCGCTTCCGGGCCGGAACTGCCGCAAAGGTTTTTTCTCGATGGGATCCAGCGCCAGGGAAGTGATCTTCCCGTAATTGTCCGGGACCACCTTGCCGTTCCTGCAGCTTCTGACGCCGCAGAAGCCTTTCTTCCCCTCTTCAATTTCGCAACGGCGAAAACAAACATTGCACCTTGCCATTTTATCTCCTCAAAAAAACTACAGATGTCTCACCACTTCAAACCGCTGCAGGGAAACCTTCTCCTCCGGACCGATGCCGGCCTTCTGCCTGGCGATGGAAATCTGCTGTTCCACGGTATCCACCCCGGGAAGATCCGGCAGAAGAAGGCCTCTTTTTCCCCTGGCGGACACAATGACGCCATAGCGCTTCACATCCAGCTGATCCGGTGAATCAATGGGAACCGGATCTCCCAGTATATCCACGCTGATTTCCAGCCATTTCAGCTCCGCCGGAGTAATGGGGTCAAACCGTGGATCCCTGGTGGAGGCGCTGATCGCGTTGGAGATGATCTCCTGGGCGATGCAGCTCTCGACAGGCAGAATAGTGCCGATGCATCCCCGGAGATGTCCGTACTCGTGAATGGAAACAAAGGTGCCTGCCTTCTTCGTTTTCATTTCCTCCGGAAGATCCTTCGGCATGGGCAGCCGCTTTTTCTCCAGGATCCAGGACTCCAGGGCCTTTCTTGCAAGACGGACATATTCATCGGAATTGTCCTTCTGTGTTTCTATCTCCTCCTGCAGCTTCACAAGGTAAGTGTCCAGAAACCTTCTTTTTTCGTCTTCTCCTTCCGGATAAAAGGAACAGATACCGTATCCAACGCCGGTGATATCCTGATGAGAATAAGCCTTCGCACGGACAGCTGTACCGTCCAGCACACCGGCCATGATCACAAAGGAGCGGTGGCCGCATTCTGCCGCTTTCTCGCAGAAGCTTTCCTCGAAATCGAACAGTTCTCCGAAGGCCCCCCTGGAGCAGACATCCATGATCCGGCTGTCATACTCCGGCCCCTCCGGCGCAAACCCATAGGGACCTGCTGCCTGAAGCTTATGGGAAAGATCTCCGCTGGCCACAAAAACAGTCCGTCTTCCCGTTTTTTCCACTGCTTCCCGGATCAGCTGTCCAAACCGATAGTGGTCCGTAAGGGGAAGTCCGGAAAGTCCCACCCGTACGATCTTAAAATCCTGTTTTACGGTATTTTTCATCTCCTGGTATTTCTTCCGGATAAAATACAGCGGAACCATTACTCCATGATCCAGCTCCCGATCCCGTTCTCCCAGACTTCCGGCAGGAAAAGAGTTTTTTTCCGCCAGCTCTGTGATCCTTTTTACAAGCTCTGTATCATATTTCTCATGGAAAGAAACAGAGGGTGCCCGGAACTGTGAAAAGGAACCAAAGGCTTCCTTCCCCGGGGAAATATGAAAATAATCTGCATACATCACGGCATGAGGACTGGAAATGATAATCGTTTCCGGCTGCAGCGCCGCAATCTGGGATGCGATCTCCTCGTATGCTTTTGTTGTCTCTGCAATCTGCGCTTCACCGCCTCTGCCCACCGCAGGTACGATCAGCGGCGGATGAGGAACCATAAATGCTGCTATGACCGGCATATCCATCCCTCCAGCAATTCCTTTGCCCGCAGGATATCGCGGATCTGCTCTTCCCCGGTGATCTCCCTTTCAATGGTGATATCCCCGTCATATCCGCATTCCCGCAGGCGCGGGATCAGTTTTTCAAAATGTACTTTTCCCTCTCCCAACGGCACTTCCTCTCCCAGCTCCCGTCCATTGACCGGATAAAGGCCGTCCTTTCCGTGAACGCCGCGGACATACTTCCCGAATACGTCCAGCGCGTCGACAGGATTTGCCTTCCCGTACATGATCAGGTTTGCCGGATCCAGGTTGATGCCTACGTTGCCGCAGCCGATATCCTGAATGGCTCTCAGAAGCGTCACCGGCGTCTCCTGACCGGTTTCGAAGTCAAAATACATTTCCTTCTTCTCACATTTCTGCACAATACGCCTTAAACAGGCGATCACCTCCGGATAACGGGGATCATAGGGGTTCTCCGGCATATAGCCTGCGTGGGTCACCAGATCCTTTACCCCAAGCTCTGCCGCAAAATCGACCCCTTCCATCAGCATCTCCATCCTGGCAAAGCGATATGCCTCCGGCACCAGGCCGAGGGTGGCCTGCCCTTCGTAAAAATTCCAGTATCGGGGGCCTTCCCAGCCGCACCAGAAAGCGGTGATCTCCACCTCTTTCTCCTTCATTTCCCGAAGGACCATATCCGCTGTCTCCCTGTTCAGAAGACTCCTGTCCCAGCACACAAGCTGACAGCTGTTCATCCCGAAGGACCGCAGCTTCTGAAATTCTGTTCCCAGGCTCACATCCCGGACCAGATCTATGGTTACACCTATTCTCATTTTACCACTCTCCGACTCATTGATGATTCCTTTGCTGCCCAGGATTTTCTGTCCAGGAAGCGGTGGGCTTCCCGAAGCTCCCGAAGGACCAGCTGTACCGTTCTAATCCCTTCTTCCAGGGAGGCTCTTTCAGGCTCCACTCCCTTTTCCAGGCAGTCATAAAAATACTCGATCTCTGTGTAGTAGCCTCCAAGGATTGGTGCCTTTGCAAGCTGCGGCTCTTCTACGGTGCCGTCCTTCTTCCAGACCCGAAGAGACGGCGTTTCCCTTCCGCTGAAGGTAACGGTGGCCTCCTCAAAATATGCCCGGAAGGAAGCGCTGAAGGGGATCTTCTCCGTGATGTCCCAGACACCCTCTGCACTGACCAGAATTCCCGGATAGTCATACTGTGTCAGGATCTGGTTGATCATTCCATCCTCATAGGCCGTGGCGCTCACGTGAATTCCTTCCGGCTCCCCAAGCAGAAATCTGACAAAGTCCGCATCATGGATATGAAGATCCAGGACCACAGAGCCGCTCTTCTTTTCATCATGGAACCAGTCCTCGAAGCCCCAGAGGACATTCTGGCTGAGACGCTGCAGGACGATTCCCTTCAGGGCACCGTATTTCCCGGTATCGAAGGCTTCCTTCAGAAAGGAATATTCCGGAAAGAACCGAAGAACCTGTCCTACCATCACCTTTACGCCGGTGCGTTTTTTTGTCTCCAGCAGAAGGGCACATTCCTCTTCGGAAAGACAGGCCGGCTTCTCCAGAAGCACATTCCACCCCTTTTCCATGGCCGCGGCGGCGGCCTTTGCATGCAGATAGCTGGGAAGACAGATATGGACCGCATCCAGGTCCTCCTTCTGAATAAGCTCCATCGCATCCGGATACAGTGCAGCTTCCGGCCAGAGCTCTGCCGCTTTCTTCAGCATGCCGTCCCTGCAGTCCGCGATGGCTGCAACCTGGATATCCTTCTTTTCGGAAAGCTTCTTTAATGCTGTATTATGATCCGACCCCATCAGGCCGACTCCGATCACTCCTGTCCTGATCAACTTGCTGCCTCCTTCTTTTCATTTTTGAACAAAGCGAAAATGCCGGCAAGGGCATTCCGATCGTATAAGTGCCGGCGGCAAAATCTACCGTGACGCATGTTCCATCGGCAAAAACGCTCCTCTGTATCATGGGATTCCCATCCACAAACTCGTGGGAAAGCATTTCCTCATATGCCACTCTCTCATGAAGAGCGCATACTGTGCTGCAGCGTTCCAGCATTTCCTCCGGCGTGAACGTTTTCTCCGGAGCATAGGCGCCGTCCGTGTCGGGGTATGCGCCGTCCCGGATCAGATATGGCGCCCCTCCGTTCAGCAGGGCGTAAAGCATATAATCCTCTGTGCCGCTCATTTTTTCCATCATCCAGGGAATGATCACACAGTCGTGATAGACCAGGTTAAACAGCGGAACCGGCAGGCCGGTCCTGGGCGTTCCCGGAGGAAGAAGCTGGAAGGAATACGGGGCGTAATGACAGAATACCAGGTCCCGCATGGACCAGTCCGAAACCTCCTCCGAGCTCGGAAGAATTCCTCTGGAGATCAGATACTGGAAGCATTTTCCGCGGAATTCAAGGCAATCCCGCCGGGTCATGCGATGACGGGGGCTGGCGCATTCATCCCCCTCATTACAGGTAAATACATCCAGATACGAACCGTCGGGATGGATGCCGTTTTCAAAGAGCAGCTGAAAATTTCTCCTCACATAATAAGGCGCAAGGGCGGCGCAGAGGTAATCCTGCGGACCTCCCGCCCATCTGGCGTGGGACGGCACCGAGCCATCCGGGTTTATACAGGAATACTCCCTCGAATAGGACGGAGCGTTTTTATAATAGTCCCGGTACTGATCGTGCAGACCGATCAGCCAGCCCAGTTCCTGCACGCAGTTCACCAGATCCCGGAGCCCTGCGTAGCCGCCGGCCTCCCGGCAGGCAGGAAAATAGTCCGGATGCCGGTTATCGTACCCCGGCTGTGCCCAGCCGTCCAGATGAAGATAAAGCTTTTTTACGCCCAGCCGGTGCAGCCTGCAGATCTGCTCCCGTCGTTCCTCAAAGGTCGTCAGGGTATTGTTTTTTTCCGGATGCTCCGGATCATAGAAATCCGAAGCCGGATCCACATGGGTTTTGATTCCCGTGTGGACAAAGGCCGCCCCTGCCAGTTTCCTGACGGAAGGAATCCTGACCTCCTTCTCCCGCAGGGTGCATGCCAGCGCATTCTCCATCACATAGTTCCGGTAGATCTTGCACAGGTCATTGTAATCACAGTTTTCCCGGAAACTGAATCTGAGGATCCGCCTGTAGTCCATCCTTCCCAGAGAAGGCTGCCAGGCGGCAGACACATGGGTGAAGGGACCGCCTGCCGGATGCGAAAGCACCACCCTGCCGTTCCAGGGCGTCAGCGCTATGGCAATATAGCCGGCCCGGGTTCCTGTCTGCTCCCCGCTGTCGGCTGCCGGATTCCTGTCCGGATCTCCGGCAGCCTCGCCGGATGACCGTTCCCGGATCTGTCCGAACCAGGGCATATAGGATCCGGCCGTCAGGAACATCCCGTGAAAATGCAGTTCCCGGGAAGGGACCTCCCAATCGTTGGGAATCAGGAGCCCCTGTCCTTCGTTGACCAGGGTATACCAGCTCCTGCTTTTACAGGAAAACTCCAGAGGGGGCGGCCAGCAGACCTCCCGGATCCCTCCGGAAACTTCCTCCAGCGGGATCCATTCGAAAAACACATCCTCCGCCGCCTCTTCGATCCATACAAAGGTTTCAAAGGCTGTTCCGGGAGCATCCCGAAAGTCCCGGAAGGCGGAGCGGATTCCGGACCCGATCCCGCTTTTCACGATTTCATGCGTTATGCTCCCTGCGTCGGAAAACAGGATTTTTCTCTCCCCATACAGGAAATACGGAGGTTCTTTCTTCTCTGTGCACCATACTTCCTTTCCATGGAAAACCCGCACCTGCAGCGTGTCAGGCGAAAGCCGGAGGCCCATCCGTTCTGTACACGCCGATACCTCCAGTAACTTTTTATATTCTGCCATATTCTGTTTTCTGTCTTCCTTTCTTCCCGGTTTCTGCTGCCAGTTACCGCGGTTTCTTTCTTCTCTTCGATGCACTCCGGGGTTCTGTTCCGCCTCCACAAAGGCAGGCTGCTCCGGACCCCGTCCGCCAGGCTTCTGCTCCGCAATCCCATCCGTTTCGAAGCTCCGGATGACGGAAGGTTTTTCAGCCCTTCGTCCCGGTGATCGCGATTCCCTCGATAAACTGCCGCTGGAAAATGGCAAACAGGATGATCATGGGAAGGATCGCCATCAGGGAACCGGCCATCAGCGTCGGATAGGTGGTGCTGTACTGCCCGGTAAGATTGGCAAGGACCGCGGACAGGGTCATCTTCTTCGTCGAGGTATTGACCACCATCGGCCACATCAGGTCGTTCCAGGCCAGCCTGAGGGTAATGATCGCCAGCGCCGTCAGACCAGGCTTCACCAGCGGCGTCATGATGCGCAGATAGATCATAAAATGGTTGCAGCCATCCAGCTTTGCCGCTTCCTCCAGCTCCTTCGGAAGGCTCATATAAAACTGCCTCATCAGGAAGGTCCCGAAGGCGCTGAAAAGATTCGGGATAAACAAGGCCGGCAGCGTATTCAGCAGCTTCATTTTCTGAATGATCAGGTACTGCGGGAGGATAAACAGTGTGGAAGGGATCATCAGAACAGACAGACTGATCACAAAGATCAGATCCCGTCCCGGAAAACGGATCCTCCCGAAGGCATAGCCTGCCATGGAGCACATGATCAGCTGGGCCGCGATGGTTGCCAGGGCGGAAATGATGGTGTTGATATAGGCCTGGGCAAAAGGAAGTCTTTCAAATACGTCCCTGAAGGCATCCAGACGAAGCTCCGAAGGGAAGATGATCACCGGAACATGGATCGCCTCCCCCTGTGTTTTGAAGGCGGTCAGGATCATCCAGACAAAGGGCGTCACCATGATGACGACCCCGAGGAGCAGGACGATATGAACCGCTGTGTTTTTTCTTTTTCGTGCTTTCATATCCATCCTCCTCACTCAGTCATAGTTGACCCATTTCTTCTGCAGCGCCATCTGGATCAAAGTGATGATCATGATGAGGACAAACAGGAGCATGGCGATGGCCGACGCGTAACCCTTCTGCTTCAGTTCAAAGGCATTTCTGTAAAAGTACATGACGATGCTCTGGGTATTCTCCAGAACCACCGTATTCTTCCCGATCATCATGTAGATGGTGTCGAAGATCTGAAAAGCGCTGATCAGATCTGTGACCAGAAGGAAAAACAACGTAGGAGTTACCAGAGGAAGGGTGATCCTGAAGAACATATCTACCGCACTGGCCCCGTCGATCCGGGCTGCTTCGTAGTAGGTGGTGGAAATTCCCTGAATTCCCGCAAGCAGGATGATCATGTTATATCCGATGCCGGACCAGATGGAGACCAGGATGATGGCGTACGGCGCGGTCGCTGTATCTGTAAGCCACCGCCTTCCTTCGATGCCGAAGATCCCGAGCACATAATTGATCAGGCCGTAGTCGCCGTTGAACATCCACTTCCAGACCATGGAAATCGCCGCGGCCATAGTTACATAGGGCAGGAAATACAGAACACGGTAGACGGCTTTTCCCCGGATCTTCACATTCAGGAGAACGGCGATGAGAAGGGCCAGAAACAGAATGGCCGGAATAGTGAAGACCACATATCTGACCGTATTCTTCAGGGTATTCCACATGGAAGCATCGGTCAACAGCTTCTGGTAATTGGTAAGTCCGCCCCAGCTGCTCACATTGAAGCTGCCGATCTTCAGGAAGCTGTTGTAGAATGTCAGGAAAAATGGATAAATGTAAAAGACGGCAAGCCCGATGGTGACCGGGGCGATCATCAGATAGCCCCAGAACCATTCCTTTTTCTGATAACCGGGCGTTTTGTGTTTTACCTGATTGTTCTTGCTCATAAATATCTTATGGAAACTCCTTTCGCAGATGCACAGGAGGCAGATTCTCTGAATTGTCTGTAAAAATGAAATATACTCTTCCGGGCCGCAACAGACCGTTTCTGATCCGCGGCTGTCCCAGAAGAGTATATTCCCGGCTGCTGCCTTCAGGCCCTGTGAAGCCCGGTGGTCCGTCTCAACCACTGGCAGTCAGCAGCTTTTCTGTCATTTTCGACGCATGAAAGCAGTCAACCATCGTTTCATGCTGAAAACATCATGCGGTCATTCTGCGGCAAGAGCATCGTTCATGATCCCGGCCAGCTCTGTGCAGGCCTCCTCAACGGTCTTGTCTCCGTTAAACGCAGCATAGACCTCGTCATACATCGGGCTGGACCATGCGGAGGTATTTGCGGATGCCGGATACGGATATGCATACTGCGCCGCATCCATGTAAACCTGCAGATTGTACTCCGGATGAGATTCTACCCAGATCGAAGTGGTTTCCGTTCTGGCGGAAATATCGATGGCTGCCTCTGCCTGCATGGTCATGGCTTCCTTTCCTCCGAGGAATTCCACAAATCTCCATGCCTCTTCCGGATGCTCTGTCTGTGAGAAGATCACGTTGCCAAGACCATGGATTACGCAGGACTGCTTTCCATCCACGCTGGGAAGGGCGACTACGTCGATCTTGTCCTTGATCTCATCGATGCCGAGATACTCTGATACTGTCCAGGAGCCGTTCCACTGCATGGCAAGCTTTCCGGATTCGAACATATTCTGGCTGCTGGTATCCGACAGCTGTGCATATGTGGGGGATACGCCCTTTTCGATCAGGTCTACCCAGCACTGGATACCTGCCATGGTCTTTTCGTCGTCAAAGCCGGAGGTCTTCTTGTCTTCGGAGATGACGAAGCCGCCGAAGGAACCGATGGTATTGTACCAGCCGGCCTGCTCGTCCAGCTGTACGGCCGCGCCGTAGATACCCTGTTCCGGATCTGTCAGCTTTTCAGCGGTGGCAACGAAATCATCCCAGGTCCAGTCCCCGGTGGGGTACTCTACGCCTGCGTTGTCGAAGATTTCTTTGTTGTACCATACCGCGATGGTATCAAACCCCTTCGGCATACCGTACCAGGTACCGTCTACGGTGTAAAGGTCGATCAGACTCTGGGGGAAGTCTTCCTTGGAAACGCTCTCAGACCCTTCGATGAAGGGGGTCAGGTCTGTAAGCATGCCGCCCCTCGCGTACTCGGTTACATGAGGCGCGTTCATCCAGAATACATCCGGCGCGCTTCCGCCGGTGGCGCTGGTTTCCAGGGCATTGAAATACTCTTTGTAGGGAGTCAGTTCGATTTCTACTTTGATATCGGGATTTTCCTCTTCGAACTTATCTGCGATCGCGCGGAGAGTCGGTTCCTGGTTGGAATCCCAGATTCCATAGCGGACCGTTACGGTTTCTTCTGCAGAAACTGCCATGCCGGTAAGCATGGACGCTGCCATTGCAGTTAAAAGTACAAATACAGTTGCTTTTCTGAATTTCATGTTGATCTCCTCCTTTGATTTTCATCAGAATGGTAAATTCATCAGAATCTGAAAACAGATATTCTTTGTATCTTTTAACATAGCATATTTTACCATCCTGCCCGTGGAATTTCAAGCATCAGTTGTGAAAATTGCTCAATAAAAGGGGGCCGTGAACTGTAACGGGACGGATTCCGGTTCAGTGCAGCGTCCTGCAGAGCTTCTCTGTCTCTTCGATGGCGTCTGCCAGGATTTTCTCCCTGTCCAACCCTTCGATATCGATCCCTTCCGCGCTGATGCAGTGGTAAGAATCGATTCCGAAAAAGGTACAGAGTGCCCTGAGATAGCTTTCATCCTGGCGCATCGCCTCTGTCCAGATGCCTCCTCGGGTGGTCAGGTGGAGCATCCATTCTGCCCGGCACATTCCATGGAGTCCCTGTTCATCGCAGAAGAAGGTGAGCCCGTCAACGGAAACATTCTCGATATATACCTTCAGCATCGCGGGAAAAGCAAGATCCCAGAAAGGCGCTGCGACAATGATCCCATCGGCCTCCTGAAACTGGCGGGCCAGATGAAATCTCGGATGATCGTAGTTCTTCTTCGCCAAAAGCCCGTCTCTCTCCTTCAGCGATGCCTGGTCCAGGTAAGACAGGTGCATTTCCGGGAGCCGGAGGAATTCAAACTCCCGCTCCGGGTGCTCCGCCTTCAGGCTCCTGCACGCCGCGTCCAGAAGGCGGGCTGTACGGGATTCCTCCCCCCGGACACATACGTCGATGACCAGGATCTTTTTCCGTTTCACTTCTTCCATGAGAATTCCCCTCTTTCTTCTATAAATCTGACCATTTCGTTTTTTACCTGTTCCCTGTTTTTTCCGCCGAATCCATGGCCGGAGCCTTCCAGAATCACAAGACGCGCGTCTTCATATGCCTCTGCTGCCTGCGCCGAATATGCAGCAGGAACATACTTGTCCTGGTCTCCGTTGAAGATCAGGACCGGCCCACGGAACCTGGAAATCTCTTCAAAAATGCCGGGAACGACAGGCCTTGGCTCCTCCCCTTCATTCAGGAACGCGGCGGATACCATGAAGAACGGGTAATGGAGCATCAGCCCGCCAACATCCTCCGGGCGGTCTGCCGCTGTCAGGGCAGCGACACAGCCTCCCAGGCTTTTTCCCGCCAGGAACAGCCCGTCCTTTTTCAGCCAGGACTGCAAAAGCATATAGTCCACGATATCATTCATATCCTCGATCTCGGTATCCAGGGACATCTGCACTCTGGTGCTCCTGCTGTCCTCGCTTCCGCCGCAGAAATCGAACACATAACAGCCTATGCCGTTCTCCGCGAAAAATCTTCCGTAATCAAGGTTATCCGAATAGCTTCCTCCATATCCGTGGCCCAGGACAACGAGCGGATATTTTCTTCCGGAAAACCGCGGCCGGAACAGTACGCCGTAGATTTCCTTCTCTCCAGTACGGATGATGACTTCGTTTTCCCTGTACCTCACCCGGTACAGTGCAAAGGCCGCTGCCGCGATAAGCAGGACAATTGCTGCCGCTGCAAAAATCTTCTTTTTCATCATGATGCCTCACATGTTCCGAAGGTTGTATCTATGCAGAACTTCTTCTTTTTTTCATTCCGCTGACTCAGATATTCTGACGGTTGTATAGGTACAGGACTTCTTCCTTCTCATCCCGGCGTCTCAGATATTCTGGCGGTTGTAAATGCGTGAAACCTCTTCCTTTTTTCCCCCGATAAAGACGATGGCTGCCAGGGCGCAGAGCAGCATTACCGACATAAGCACAATCCTCTCCGGAAGGATCAGTGTCATCAGCCCTGCCAGGATTTCTCCCGCCAGCGCCCCTGCCGTAGAAAGCATATTGAAGGCGCCGTTGAACCGGCCTTTTTTCTCGTCCGGCACATAGCTCTGGGTGGCGGAAATCCGGATCGTGTAGCTGGTCACCCCTCCGATCCCGATCAGGAAGCACAGGAGCATCATCACCGGGACGGGGAAGAAAAGATAGAAGCCTTCATCCAGCGAAATGAGAATATATACGGCCAGAGCGATGGAGTATCTCCTGGCAGAGGGCAGCTGTACCCTGTAATGGATCATTCCCCCTATGGCGCGGCCGGCGAGAGCCATGCCCCATACCAGCATATACCAGTACTCTCCATTCGTGTAGTGGCTTTTAAAGTAAGGCAGGGTGATCACATTGGAAACACCGCCGCAGATGGCGTTGAAGCCAAAATAGACCGCGACCGCCAGAAGTCCTTTCTCGGACCAGAGGTACGAAAAGCCCTCTTTGATATCCGTCAGGACCTGTCTGGAAGGAGACGCTTCTTTCTGCAGCGTTTTTTTCTGTTTCTCAATATATTCTTCGTCCGCTCCGATCCGGGTCTCCATCACCGCCGCGGCAAAAAAGCTGATGCCGTTTAAGACAAGGAGCGGGGAAAGACCCGCCTGCCTGTATAAAAAGGCGGAAACTGGCACCATCACCGCCGAAATGGTCTCCAGTACGCTGGCAACGGAATAGGCTTTCTGGAAATTGCCTTCCGGGATCAGCAATGGATAGAAGCTTTCATAAGCGACCATATAGATGCTTTGAATGGAGCCCAGCAGAAAGCAGGCAGCGGCAAACAAAGGAAAAGAAAACCATCCCGCTGCCAGGAGACCTGCCATGAGCAGGTAAAGCCCTGAAGAAATAAAATCCAGTGTATAGATCGTCCTTTTTCTGGAAAACCGGTCCAGTACTGCGCCGGAGATCACCGGAATGAACAACTGCGGGAGGGTGTACATGGAAATATAGACGGCGTAAAGCAGCGTGGAATCTGAAATATCCAGGACCATCAGGCTCATGGCAAACCCGGATATGGCATTCCCGAACATGGAGATCACGCTGCCGACAGTGATAATTGTAAAATCCCTCGTCCAGAGCGGGGAGGGCGATGTGTTCTTCTCTCTTGGCATACAATACTCCTGTGGAAAAAGGGTGCATAAATAAACCTGCAGAAGGTCTCTCTTCAGACAGGTATGCACCGTGGTTTTACTTGTATCGTTTTCATGTATCGCTTTTTGAAATTTCCGAAAGTCAGTTCCGATACTTCATGATACTCCCATTGCCGCGGTCAGGCGGTCCTTTCTTCCATCAGGATTCATTGATATATCTGAAATATAACATTACCGGACAAAGATGTCAAACAGAGAAAAAGCAGTGCAGAAGAAAAGGAAAGCCGCGGACACCG
>JAFOJB010000219.1 GCA_017420455.1 Blautia sp. | reverse complement strand
TGTTCGAACACATGAAGGCAGGAACGTGGACCGGGGACGTCACCGGCATCAACGGAGAGACCAGCACCATCACAGTTCCTGTCATGCAGAGTGAAGACAACGGAAAATGGTATCTGGGAGACCTGGAAAGAAGGATCGCCATAGCGGATTTCGCCACCGCCGCCTATCAGGAGGAGCATCCTCTGGTGCTGGAATGCAGGGAGAACAATGAGGGATGGGATAGTGAAGATCTGTTTTTCTACTACAACTATATCCGGACCTACGATTTCTATGCAGATATGGGCTGGATGGGCCCGGACGGGGAAGGGACCGATGTCATTATCCTGAAGGATCTCTGCACCGAGGACGGAATCTTTCTGGATAACGCCTGCAGCATCGGAAAGGTCGAGAACTGGGAGATGTTCGGATACAATGGCGTCATGCAGGATGGAACTCCTCTTGGTCTGGGACAGGCCCTGGATGTGATCGCCCACGAATTTACCCATGCCGTAACCGCCACCGTGATGGACAATAATCTTTATGAGAATGACCTGGGAGCCATCAACGAGTCGATGTCGGATATCATGGGAAATCTTGTGGAACAGATCTGCGATGCGACGGAGGATACCGGCTGGAATCTGGGAGAGAATACAGGAAGCGTCATCCGCTGTATGAGCGTTCCTTCCCTGTATGAACAGCCGGAGTTCGTCTGGGACATGAATTACGGCCCTCATACCGATAACCCCACGACTGCGAATGACAGAGGGGGCGTCCATTTCAACTCCTCTCTGCTGAACAAGATCGCTGCAAAGCTCTGCATCGAAAAGGGAATGTCCGAGGAGGAGGCCGCATTCTTCTGGATGGCGGCAGCCTTCGGACTGACTCCCGGAGCCGATTACTCCGAGATGGAGCCTCTTCTTTCCTGGGCGATGGAGGTTTCCGGTACAACGAAGTATCAGGAAGGACTTTCGGAACTGATCCGGGAGACAGACATTAACCGCAGAACTCTTCCGGAAACACTCCCGGAAGGCAGAAAGCTTGTGAGACTGGACATCAGCGGAAATGATGCCCTTCAGGATCCGGGCTGGGTATTGTTCGGATACCAGTTTGATACGGATCTTCTGAAGCTTTACCTGAAGAGAGGCAGAGAGATTCTTAGGGAAATGTCTGAAAATCCGGAAGATCTTATGGCACTTGTAAAGACAGGGGAAGAGCTGTCGGATCTGCTGGGCATGGAAAGGACCAGGCGTCTTCTGGAAAAGCTGGATACTGCAGACGAAGATCAGGTAGTCGAAAGCTTCACCCGGGAATTTGTCGAAGCTGCAGGTCGTCTGTTTACATATTGCATTTCCTGGGAAGAGGATGGGACACGGCAGATCCCCATGGTCCTGAAGGACAGAAATGCGCTGTATCTTCTTCTGAACGTACGGAATTCCGGCACAGAACCCGGCGGGGCGGCCATTCTTCTGGGAGACAGATGGTACGATATTTCCGGGATTCTGGAGGTTTCCCTGAAAACCATGGATGGAGAGTTTTCCGGAGAGGTACCCGAAGAAGCATTAGAGGAAATATTCAAGGCTGCTGCTGACAAGGTTCTGGAAATTGCAGAGGATAAGATTTCTGTTCAGCTGGATAAGATCCGGAAATTTGATTTGAAGGATTTCGCGCTGAAGAAGCTTGAGCAGGCAGAAGACGCAGTCGTTGGCAGAATCCGGAAGGCCGGTGACCTGCTGCTGGGAGAAAAAAGCGCGGAAGGCCATGAAGCCGGGGAAGCTGTGGAAAATCCGGAGACGGCAGAAACAAAAGAACCTGCTGCTGAAAAACCCGCAGCTTCTGAAGCCGAATATCTTCCGACAGCAGGACTGGAAAATGTGAAGCTGCTCCCTGAAAAGGAATAACATGAAAAAAAACAGGATTTTCCTTGCATTCTGTCTGTAATAGTGCTAGAATAAGCACGATACATAAGAGCGAAGCAGAAGAAAGAGTGGGCGAAAGCCCACTCTTATTTGTTGCGAAGGACTCGCAGATGGCATGGAAAAGGGAAGGCGGGTGGAACATGAGCAGAAGCACGGAATACGAGAAAATGGCGGAGGAGCTTCTTCTGCCGATCGTAGAAGAATTCGGATTCGAACTGGTGGATGTAGAATATGTGAAAGAAGCCGGAAACTGGTATCTTCGCGGGTATATCGACAAGCCGGAAGGGATTACCGTCAATGACTGCGAAGCAGTAAGCAGGATCTTCAGCGACAGGCTGGACGAAAAGGATTTTATCGAGGACAGCTACATCATGGAAATCAGTTCCCCCGGCCTCGACAGACCCTTGAAAAAAGAGAAAGACTTTGACCGGAGTATCGGAAAAGATGTGGAGATCCGTACGTACCGCCCCATAGACGGCGCAAAGGATTTTCGGGGTACACTCCTTTCCTATGATAAAAATTCCGTATGTATCCGGGAAGGAGAAAAGGAAAGGACGTTCGAAAGAAAAGACATAGCCCTGGTCCGGCTGGCAGTCGATTTCTGAGAACAGAAGAAAATGCGGAGGAGAAAAGAACCGCAGTAAGCAGGAGGAAAAAAGGAAAATGAGCAGAGAGTTAATGGAGGCGCTGGATATTCTGGAGAAAGAAAAGAATATCAGTAAGGTTACTTTGCTGGAAGCAATCGAGCAGTCTCTCATTCAGGCTTGCAAGAACCACTTTGGCAAAGCAGACAATGTCCACGTATACATCAACCCTGAAAACTGTGATTTCAGTGTTATGGCAGACAGGGCAGTGGTGGAAACAGTGGAAGATCCGGCGCTGGAGATTTCTCTGGTAGATGCACAGAAGATCGATTCATCCGCGGAACTGGGAGATGTCGTAAAGGTGGAGATCCACTCCAGAGAATTCGGCCGGATCGCCACACAGAACGCCAAAAACGTGATCCTTCAGAAGATCCGCGAGGAGGAAAGAAAGGTACTGTTCGATCAGTACTATGGCATAGAAAAGGATGTAGTTACCGGTATCGTACAGAGAGTGGTAGGGAAGAATGTTTCCATCAACCTGGGAAAGGTGGACGCCATTCTGAATGAAAACGAACAGGTGAAGGGAGAGACCTTCAAGCCTACAGAAAGGATCAAGGTCTATATCCTGGAGGTCAAGGATACCTCCAAAGGGCCGAGGATTCTGGTATCCCGTACCCATCCGGGGCTGGTAAAGCGTCTGTTTGAATCGGAGGTGGCGGAAGTCAAGGACGGCACCGTGGAGATCAAATGCATCGCCCGGGAGGCCGGATCCAGGACAAAGATCGCCGTATGGTCCAACGATCCGGATGTGGATCCGGTCGGCGCCTGCGTAGGTATCAACGGAATCCGCGTAAACGCCATTGTGAACGAGCTCCGGGGAGAAAAGATCGATATCATCAACTGGGATGAAAACCCGGCGATCCTTATTGAAAATGCGTTGAGCCCCGCCAAGGTCATCGCCGTCATGGCAGATCCGGATGAAAAGACAGCTCTTGTGGTGGTGCCGGATTATCAGCTCTCCCTCGCCATCGGAAAAGAAGGGCAGAACGCCCGTCTGGCAGCAAGGCTTACCGGCTTTAAGATCGATATCAAGAGTGAGACCCAGGCCAGAGAATCCGGAGACTTCTACGAGTACGAGGACGACGAATACGGTTACTACGATGAAAACGGCCAGTATATTCCCTACGATGATGAGGATTACGAGGAAGGGGAATATCCGGAGGACGAATACGCGCAGGAAGATGCTCCGGAAGGCGCTTATGACGGTGAATACGCACAGGAAGATGTTCCGGAAGGCGCTTATGACGGCGAATACGCGCAGGAAGAAACCCCGGAAGGAGTTTCTGACGAATCCATTCCGGAGGAACCCGAAGATGGCTCCGCCGGTCTGAATGACGGGGAGGATGCAGAGTATTCGGAGGACGGGGAGGCATAACCACAGGAATGAAAGGAAATGCGAAGGTTCCCCTCCGGCAGTGTACCGGCTGCCGGGAGATGAAAAGCAAAAAGGAAATGATCCGGGTGATCCGTACGGCGGAAGGAGAAATCCAGCTGGATTTTACCGGAAAGAAGAATGGCAGAGGGGCGTACATCTGCGCAGACGCAGAGTGTCTCAGAAAAGCCATAAAGAGCCATGGGCTGGAAAGATCGCTGAAAACCGCGATCCCTCAGGAGGTATACGAACAACTGGAAAAGGAGCTGGCCGGGAAAGATGGATCATAAAAAGGTACTGGGACTTGCAGGTCTGGCGGCAAAAGCCGGAAAGGCGGCAAGCGGTGAGTTTTCCACTGAAAAGTCCGTGAAATCCGGCAAAGGCTTCCTGGTTCTTCTTGCAGAGGACGCCTCCGCCAACACAAGAAAGAAATTCGAAAATATGTGTGCTTTTTACGAGGTACCCATTTATGATACCGTAGATAAAGAGACGCTGGGAAGAGCCGTCGGAAAGCAGATGAGAGCCTGTTTGTCCGTGGAGGATGAAAATCTGGCGGCGGCAATACAAAAAGCACTGATGGAGAACAGCAGGGCTGTTTCAGAGAGAAAAGATACAGATCATGTCAAACAGTAACGGGAAAGGAGCAGATAACGAATTGGAGACTCCAAAGACAGAAGAAATCAAACGACCGGTGAATTCCGAAGAGAAGAAGGAAGAAGCACCCAAAAAGAAGAAAAATATCATCCGGGTTTATCATGCCCAGAATGCCAGTGACGGAGGAAAGGGCAGGAGACGTCCGCCCGAAGGCGCACGTCCTGCAAGACCGGCAGGAGCAGGACGCCCCGGACAGCCTCGTCCGGTAAAGAGCGCGGGAACGGAAGGCGCCGCTCCTGCGGCAAAGGCAGCAGCCAGAACATCCCAGGCAGCCGGAAAGGCAGCGGCGAAGCTTTCTGAGGCAGGAGAAAGCGTAAAATCTGCTGTAAAAGCAGCAGTGGAGACGGCAGCCCAGGTAAAGGCGAAGGCTTCAGAGGCAGCGCATAATGCGGAAAAGAGTGCCGGGAAGATTACAGAGTCTGCTGTGAAAACGGCAGAGGCTGTGCTGGCGGCTCAGAAAACGGCTGCAGAGAAAATGGCAAAGGCTCCCGAGAAGGAAGGAAAGCCGGCAGAGGCAAAAGTACCGGAAAAAGTGGAAAAGCCGGTAAAGGAAGAAAAACCGGCCGCAGCTGCCTCTA
>JAFOJB010000218.1 GCA_017420455.1 Blautia sp. | reverse complement strand
TTATCTTAATACATTGTACTCCCACGACATTTCGATGATATATAAATGCTATATCTCCTCCAACCCCATCCTTTTCAGGTATTGGTAAGTCCCGTCATAATATTCCGGCAGGCGTGTGTGGTCCTCCCAGAAGCCGCTGACTGTTTTATGGGGATTTCCTTCCGGGACGCAGATGATCATTCCGGCGCGTGCCCGGGTAAGTAAAACCCGATAGGCATTCAGCATATACTGCATTTTCTCTTTCTTATTTTCACTGTTTGCAGCAAGCTTTACCCACTCGGATTTTTGTCTGCTCCAGGTATAATACTGCCAGGTTCCGCTCGCAAACCTCATATCCGCATCCCATAATAAACAGGTATAATCCAGTTCCAGTCCCTGAACCTGGATTTCCGTTGCGGCGTCTTCAAGATAATTCGACGATCTTGTATCTGCTTTATCATCCAGAAACCAGTGTATGGCGTTTTCATCATCGGACTCTAAAACATGGATTCCCAGAGGCTTGTATCTGGCCGATTCTTTTGTGATCAGCACCCCGGTTCTTTCCGTTCCCCGAACCTTTTCATGCAGCCATCTTCTGGCTTTTTCCATGTCTCTGGTCAGAATGATCGGATATTTGTCCTTGATCTGTGCATAGATCTCCGCTGCATTTCCGTCGACAGCCAGCAGCGAATGAACAAACGCCGAAAGCTTCTCTGCCCTGTAAGATCTCAAAGATACGCCCAGATGGAGGCTGTCGGAATAGGTGACATTCTTATTATTCTCCAGCAGCTTATTGACCTTTCCTTCCGCATATTCTGCTTCCGTAAGCTTCGGCGAAATATAGATTTTCCAGTGTGTAAACTTTTCGTTCAAAGCTTTGATCCACTCCGCGATCCCTGCTTCTCCTGTGTTGATCTCCTGCCCTCCTCCGACAAGGCATATGATCGTTGCCCAGTCTTCTCTCTGATCCAGCGACCAGATCAGGAAAGCCGCCTCCGATACGGGAAAATTCGGCACCTTTAATTTGTTTCCATAGGTTCCGCCTCTTTTCAGGTAATCCGCCAGTCGTTTATGCGTCCAGGATCTCTGCGCTTCATCAAAAATCGCCACATGCTCCACTTCGCCATATCCGGTTCCCTGCTGCCTGACAGCCTTTTCCGGATCGATCTCAAGTATTCCGTTCTCTACAGGATTCTTGATCTTTGCCAGCATGTTGTCCCGATAGCGGTGGATGATCTGTATAAATTTCCCGACCTCCCGCCTGGAATCTGTCAGTTTCTTGTCCTCGCCTCTTTCTCTGCACTTTGCATAATTGTCTTTTGCAAGGGCTTCACTCAATACCGCGACCAGAGGTCCATTGCCGGATAAATACACGGCTCCTTCATCCTCTACAGGCTTGTCCGTCCCCTGGTACGTCTGCTTTACCGCCACCTCCAGTCCTACCAGGGTCTTTCCTGCCCCGGGAACCCCGGTCACAAAGCAGATACTTTTCTCCTCTTTTTCCCTGCTATTATGGATCACGCTCAAAATATAAGATATTGTCCTGTCTGTCGTGACCTTATCTGCCTCATGCCTGGTGATATCCTCTACAGAATGGCTTTCGTACAGTGTTCTTGCCGCCTCAATGATGGTCGGAGTTGGTGCATAAGGACTGATGATCCAGTTTTTGTTAACCGAACCCTCGTTGGGAAACTTTTGCAGTACCTCCGACAGGACATCTGCCAGAAAGAGCTCCCCTGTCACCAAAGGGTTCACAACCCTGTCGTCGTAGACGGACTCCTGAATCAGCGAGGAATGAGACTTGTATTTGGTCGCGATGAGGACAGGGACGATCAGTCTGTCCCTGCTGTACTGGTGAAAATTCTTCAGATCCAAAGCATAATCCAGAACCTGGTCCACATCTGCTTCGTGAATATCGGTTTCTCCCACCTTAAACTCCAGACAGAATACAATTCCCTTTAACAGTAATACCGCATCAAGTCTTTTTCCCAGGCGGGGAATATCGTATTCCAGAACGATATGCCCATTTAATCCCTTCCAGGCCATTAACACATTTTGCAGTATTTCTATCTCTTTCGTCCAGGCTTCTCTTGTTGTCGTAAGGGCGTCGCCGTGGTAACGGTCACACAAAATGCCAAATACTGCCTCTTTTTCTTTCTTAAGGAATGAATCTATATCGCTATCAAACAGACATCTCGGGCTTTTTCCCATAACTGTCTCCTCTATTTCTCATCCTGTTTTCTCCTGGCCTGCTGCAAATTCAGACAGAGTATTTCCTGTCAGACGATACGTTGTCCATTCGTCCATCGGCGCAGCCCCCAGGGATCGGTAAAAATCTATGCTCGGCCTGTTCCAGTCAAGGCATGCCCATTCAAACCTCCCGCATCCTCTTTCGACGGTAATCTGTGCAAGCTTTCTCAGAATGGCCTTTCCGTAGCCTTTCCCTCTGTGTTCCGGCAGGACAAACAGATCTTCCAGATAAATCCCCGCTCTTCCCAGGAAGGTCGAGAAATTATGGAAGAATAAGGCAAAGCCAATTTCTGTTCCGTTTACGCAGGCAAGAATCACTTCCGCTTTTTTCTTTTCAAAGATCCATTCCTTTAATAACGCCTCTATTGCAACCACCTGGTCTTCCATCTTTTCATAGGATGCAAGCATTTTGATAAACTGTAAAATGACGCCGCAGTCTTTTTCTTCGGCGGGACGGATAACTAACTGCTCCACACTTCTTCCTCCTGTATTCATAACGCAGACCTCCGGCAGCAGCCAGAATAATGCTTTTTTATTGCTTTCCAAAGCCAGTTTCCCGCATCCGGACAGCCGACCCCTTCCTCCTTACTCTGCATAATCGCTGATAGAAAATATCAGAATCCTCTCTCTGTCATCGTTGCCCGGAAACAGATCCCTTCAGCTGATTTCATCGTCAAATACCAGCAGTTCTTCCGCCATCAGATCCGCAACATACTCCTCTGACGGGTAATAGAAGAAAAGCCGGATCTCCCGCGGTCTGCGATACCAGGATTCCCGGATCCGGGCAAGCACCTTTCTCAGGATCTCAACCGAGAAAGGATTGAAAAAATACATCCGGTCTGCCTCATCAGGAACCTCGTACTGCTCTGCCGCGGCTTCTGTCAGCTGTACCCTGCTTCCGGACACAGCTGTTTTCCGGTTTTCTTCTGACAATCTGAAGATCCGGGGATCATATTCCACGCCGGAGCAATGGCAGCGCACCTGCCATGCCAGGAAAAAGGATACCCGTCCCTTGCCGCAGCCATAATCCAGAAGGTGATCTGTTTTTTTCAGCCAGCCGCTGTTCGCAAGGCGCTCCAGTACACTATATGGCGTCGGTTCATACGGATACCGATATGTATCCGCATTCGTATCGTCCCGCCCGGTCGTATGAATCCGAAGCAGAACATCCCATTCTTTATCCGTCAATCCTTTCCCTGCCCCCTCTTTCAAAGTTTCTCTGACTTGAACCCGCCGCGCTCACTCACCATCATCCATCCGGATCCAGCTGACAGGATTTCCATTTCTCTCCAGAAACCTCATAAGATCGTCTGCCCGCAGAAATACCGTGGACGTATTCTCATTGGGATGCGCGGAAATAGTCCTGCCCCGGAAATACTCATCAAGATAAAACTGTACCTGCTTTTCCTGATCATTCAGCAGACCGAACGGCGTCACAGAACCTTTTATGAGCCCCAGGAGCCTGCCCAGGTCTTCCTCTGAAGCAAAGCTGAGCGGTCTGGCCCCGATCTTCTTCTGAAAGTCTTTGATCCGCACCTGCAGGTGATCCCGCACCGTGAGCAGATAATAATTCTGCTTTTTCTGGTCTCTCAGAAACAGGTTCTTCGTACCTGCATCAGGATCAGGCAGATTCAGCGCATCTGCCTCTTCGACCGTAAAAACAGCATGGTGCTCATATGCTTTATACTCTATCTTTCCGTCGTCAAGGAACTGGTATACCTCTGACTTGTTCATATAAAAATCCTTCCTCATTTCATCGGGTCCCCGTCAGCCTCCGCAGGCTTCGGGAAACGCCATTCCTGTTTTCTGATTTTCGCTGATCAGCGTAAAGTCTACGGCATTCGCTCCCGGATCGGCATTCGCCTTTTTCCGGATTGCCGAACTGTTTCCCGGAATGAACTTTATTATACCATAAATACCACATAAATACCGCAGATCCGTACTTTTTTCATACAGGCCTGAAGAGAAGTTTTTATTTACCACCCTGTCACTCTTATGTGATATAATATGATTTGGGTGATACATGATTCCAGTACAAAAAGACCGTTCAGCAAAATGGTGTCTTTTTATATTAACCCGCAAGGTTCGTGCTCAGTCAGGTTTCATTTTGTTCGTTAATGGTTGAAAGGAGGATGAGGATATGATGAAACTTCGTAAAGTACCCCTGCTTGCTGCGGCTCTGTCACTGATAGCTGCGATGAGCCTGCCTGTCAGCGCAGATATGAGAAAGGGCAGTTCAGGCGAGGATGTGAGAGAGCTTCAGCAGCTCCTGCAAGACTGCGGATGGCTCTTTGAAGACCCGGACAGCTCATTCGGAAACCGGACGGAGGCAGCGGTTAAAGCCTTTCAGGAGCATG